>DAOVNN010000270.1 GCA_030630165.1 Candidatus Krumholzibacteriota bacterium | reverse complement strand
CCGAGACCGTGGCAGGTCGGACATGCGCCGTAGGGAGAGTTGAACGAGAACATCCTCGGGGTGATCTCGCCGAGTCCTCCACCGCACCAGGGGCACGAATACTCGAGGCTGTAGAGGATCTCCTCACCCCCCTGCTGGACGAGGATGATCCCATCGCCCTCCTTTGCCGCCGTCTCGACCGAGTCAGCCAGACGCCTCTCGACACCTGCCTTTATGGTTACCCGGTCGACTATCACTTCTATGTCGTGCTTGCGTTTCTTGTCTATCTCGATCTCATCGACGAGATCGTACATCTCCCCGTCGACCCTCACCCGGGTGAAGCCGTCCCTGGCAAGCTTCGCGATGAGCGCCTTGTGTTCGCCCTTGCGTCCCCTCACAACGGGAGCCATGATGACGAGCCTCTTACCCTCTCCCGCGGCGGTAAGTCTGTCGACGATCTGCGCGACTGTCTGGCGGCTTATCGGCCGTCCGCATCCGGGGCAGTGCGGCGCGCCGGCCCGGGCGAAGAGGACCCTGAGGTAGTCGTGGATCTCGGTTATCGTCCCCACTGTCGAGCGGGGATTCCTGGAGGTAGTCTTCTGATCGATGGAGATCGCAGGGGAGAGGCCCTCGATAGCGTCGACATCGGGCTTTTCCATCTGCTCGAGGAACTGCCTCGCGTAGCTCGACAGTGACTCGACGTATCGCCTCTGGCCCTCCGCGTATATGGTATCGAACGCGAGTGACGACTTGCCCGAACCGCTCAGGCCGGTTATGACAACAAGCTTCCCGCGCGGCACGGTCACGGTAATATTCTTGAGATTGTGCTCCCTGGCGCCCCTGACAATGAGGTCTTCACGAGCCATTCGGCCGCCCTTCCTGCACGTCACCTGCTGTTCATTCTTCGTTGTTTTCCGGCTGCTGCTCTCCGGCCTCGAGCCTTTCGAGGGATTTCTTCGCCATCGAGCCCCAGTCGGAGTTCTCGCCGTGAGACGAGACTACCTGTGAATATATGCTCTTCGCCTCATCGAGCCTGCCGAGTTTCTCGTAACAGACCGCCGCCTCGAGCTTGGCGGTGACCCCCCACATCCCTCCCGTCCTCAGATAGGGGACACGGAGAAATTCGCGGATCGCTTCGTCGCAGCGATTGAGGTACTTAAGTGATATCCCGGCCCAGTAATGGGCCCTTCCCTGCTGTTCCTCGGTCAGCGCGACAGCCGGGATCCTGCGGTACACCTCCCAGGCCAGCTCGAAGTCGCCCGCCTGGCTGTAGCAGAAACCGAGATTGAAGAATATCTCCACTATGTCTTCCCTCTCGGGGAACTGCCCGGTCACGTCTTTCCAGATATCGCCCGCCTTCTCCCACTCCTCGAGCTCCTGGAAGACGCGCGCCTGATTTGCCATCGCTGTATATCTCGTATCCCTGTCGGTCGTCGATTCGGCAGCAAGGGCGTAGTTGGCTGCGGCGAGGTTCCTGCTGCCCGAGGCATAATGTGAAGTGGCCAGCTTGAAATAGACCTGGCCGGTCATCGGCGATTCGGGCGATTCCCTGAGGAAGAGCCCGAGCCGCTCGATCGCCTCGGCATATCCTCCCCTGCGTATGTCGCAGAGGGCGAGCTGGTATAGCGCGCCGGCCGCCGCTTCGGAACCGGCGTAATGCTCACGCAGGTACTCGAGGGTGGCAGTGGCTCCTTCGCAGTCACGCTTCTCTACGGCCGCTTCTCCGCGGGCGAGAAGCGCCTGCGCGGTCCCGGCATGACCCGGGCACTTCTGAATCATCTCGTCGAGGTCCCGGCTTCCCTTCTTCGTGTCGCCCGCCGTGAAGTGCGATCTCGACCTCCCGGACAGTACCCGGCAGGTGTCGGCGCCCTTGAGCTTGAGCGCCTCATCGAATCGCTTGACAGCGTCTTTCGATTCACCGAGTTCCAGCAGCGTCTCGCCGAGCAGCGTCAGCGAACCGGATGTCTTCCGTACGCTGCAAAGCTCCTCGAATACGCCGCGAGCCGCGGCGTGATCACCTGTATCAAGCATCCTTCGGCCGGTAAGCTCGAGCACCCTCGCCCGCAGTCCGGCGGGCAGGTCGGTCCGATCGTAGAGGGAACTGAGAAGCTTATCGGCCTCGTCACCCCTGCCAGCCTGTCTCAGCGCGAGCGCCTGCCTGTAGGCCGCCTCGTCCTCGAGCCCTGTCGGGGGATCATGCTTCGCGAGGGCCGAGTACTTCTCCGCGGCTTTTGTGTATTCGTGCGCATAGTACAGGCAGTCTCCGGAGCGAAGAATGCACCTGCCCTCGAGCCGTCTCGGCGGATCGCCGGCCAGGCACGCCTGGTAGGCTTCGAGCGCCTTTGCGTAATCCCTTCTCGACAACCTCGTCTCGCCGAGGTCATAGAGCACGGAGACTGTCCTGTGGTCTCCGGGGTATGTGCGAGCGAACATCGCGAGGGCCGATTCAGCCTTTTCCGTCTCGCCCTTCATCCTGTAGAGATAACCCGACTTGAGAAGCGCTTCCCTCTTTCCGTCGGCTGGAGAGGTGTTGTTCAGAAAGAGCCCGGCTATCGTCAACGCACTGTCGGCGGCCCAGTCGTCCCTGCCCGGAGCAGCGCTGTACAGAGACTCGAGTTTCTTCTCCTGCGCCCACCAGTAATGGCTCCCGCTTCCCCCGTAATATCCGAGAAACTCGTTGAGTCTCTTTAATTTTCCGTTTATGTCCCATTCATCGAGCCTGTATCCGAGCCAGGCGCGGTGCGATTTGCCTCCCCATTCGGTGCCGGGAGCTTCGCGGGCGACCTTCCACCACTCGTCGATCGCGCTCTTCTTCAATCCTTCGTCTGCGCTCCCTGTCACGGCGGAGATCTCGTAGCCCAGAGCTCGTGCATTACCGAGGAAATACCTCGCCCTCGCCTTCTCCGCGTCGGGCAGCTCCGACTGGAGGGCCCTCTCGAGATACCTGCCGGCTTCAAGGTGCCTTCCGGCCTCCTCGAGGAGTATCCTCCCCGTCTCGAGATAACGCATACCGCCGGTGACCGATCCATCTACGGCGAGGCGCGCGAGCGCTCCCTCGGCATCTCCACCAGGCCCGGCGAGCAGCGAAAGCCGGCCGGCCCTCTTCGCCGCCTCAGCGGCATATTCCCCGCCCTGAAATTCCTTCTCTATCCTGTAAAGATCGGTCGCGGCGCCGCGAATATCACCTGTCGCCTCTCTTACCTCGGCCGAGCGCCACAGTGCCTCCTCACCCTTTTCCCCACCCCGGTCCGCTGATGCGATCATGGACCAGTATCTCAGCGCGGCCAGCGTATCGGCAGTCTGCACCGCCGATATCTCAGCGAGGCGGTCGAGAGTCTCCATCCTGGATTCACCAGATGCTCCCTCTGCCAGCGCGATATCGTATCTCAGGACGGCCTCATCATACCTCTCCGACTTCTCGAGCAGCCTTCCCTCCAGCAGGAGCGCATCGACGAGAAGGCCGGAAGCGGGGTACGAGCGCCTGAAATAACTCAGCTCGACGAGAGCGTCCCCGGTCCTTCCCTTCTCATCAAGAAGCGAAGCCCTGACAAGGCTGAACTCGCCCTCTGAATCAGAGTAAGTTCCCCCGGAACGCCACGAATCTATCATCGAGATCGCCCTGTCGCGGTCCCCTGTATCGCGGGCAGCGAATATTCCCAGCGCGTAGGCCCGGGAGCGCCCGGCGCCCTCGGGGAAGAGCTTGAGGTATTCTTCGGAAGTCTTCAGTACCGTCCTGTTATCGCCGGCCCCCCGGGCCGCTTCGATCAGCTTCGAAATCGCTTTTTCGCGCAGTGAATCTTCCTTGTAATCATCTGCCGCCTTCCTGAAATAGATTGCGGCATCGTCGTATTCGCCCCTGGTAAAGGCCCTGTCGCCGAGCTTCATCATGGCAAGGGCGGCGACCGGAGACCTCGGGTACTTGTCGATTGTTTCCTTCAGGATCTTTTCCGCTTCGAGATCCCTGCCCGTTTTCTCAAGCGCGATCGCCAGGCTGTATGCAGCTCTCGAGGCCTGGTCGGGGTATCTCGCGGGATCCGAAACGCGCCTGAGAACGGTCACCGCTTCACGCGAATCGCCCGCCGCTATGAGGCATTCACCCGCCTCTAGAAGGGCCCTCCCTTCCAGGGGGCAGCTGCCGGGGTCCTCGAGGATCGTCATCAGTTCGTCCGCGGCTTCCCTGAACTGCTTCAGGGCCTTGAGGAT
>DAOVNN010000169.1 GCA_030630165.1 Candidatus Krumholzibacteriota bacterium | reverse complement strand
GTTTTTTACAAGGGGTAATAGTGTCAGCAAGATTATCATCGAGAGTACTATCGTCTGCCTTAACCGGTTATAGCGGGAGGATCCGGGTAAAGCCAGCGTCACGAGGACAAAAGAGCTCAGGGTTGCGAGCAGCACGGCGCTGTATCGGATCACGTCGAGAAGAAGGGACATTCTCCGCAGGCTGAGAGAAAACCGTTTATCCAGCGCTTCCGCAAGCAATCCCCCGCTGTGACTCAGTCCCGCCGCTAACAATAAAATGATCGTCGATATCCCAAGTACAAAAAACAGCATCATGCGGGTTGAGCGGTGCGCCCGTTCCCTCAGGAATCCATAGAGGTAGTCCAGTCCCTGAACGGACGGTATCAGTGTCAACGTCAGAAAAGGAACATAATACCAGGGGAAAAGCATCGAGTACGTCCGCCCTGCGACGACGAAGGGAAACGCGTGTAATACTCCGGCGATAATCAGAATCTGAGAGACGACACTGATTTTGCGAAATCTCGTTATACTGACCAGCAAGCCCGGGAATAGGAGTATGTGAGCGGAGAGATACCAGTACCATACCTTTATCATCCCTCCCATGGCTGCGATATAGGAAATGCCTACCTGGATGTTTCCCGAAAGACGGGCATGCCCCGTTTCCATCTTTGCGATCACAGACTGGGGGAAAAGGCTTCCAAAAATCAACCAGCAGAAAACAGCATAGGCGGACAGAATAACAACGGCGCCCAGGAGCCCCGTCAGCGGTAATCGTCTCCCGGAAGAGCGAAGCCACACCCATAGCCACACCAGCCCGATTACGATTCCATCGATCCTTATCCAGACGGTAAGGGCGACGATGATCAGGGCCATATCCATCCGTTGCTTTCGACATGCGAGGACAAAACCCAATAGCGCCGCCAGAAAGATCGACGTTTCCATGCCGCTGGATCCGTTCAACGCAACGACGGGGTGCACGAGCCATACGAGGAGCGCCCCGATAGCCGCCTCAGGCTTCTCGAACTCCGACAGCGCGAGATGCGTGAGCATAAGCGTCGAGGCGATATCTCCCAGGAGAATCAGGACCCAGCTGGCTGCCGTGATCGAGAATCCCAGGACGCTGAGCCCCGACAACATCAGGCCATAGCCTAAAGTCGTACACCCGAAGACGTTCGTGCCCAGATTGAACGTGAACTGCCCATGAGTGGCGAGATTATGCGCGTATCGATAGGTGATGAAAGCATCGTCACATGGCCAGAATCCGAGGATGATCCGCATAACGATTGGAAGGAGAAATGCCAGGATGTATACGTGTCTGTACTCGACTTTCAGCATTGGAATCTTTCCTGCAGAATCAGCATGATTCTTACCGGTTAACTGATCCCGGAAACATCAACTGGTCTTACGTCATGATGCAGTTTATGACAGCCGACCTTGTCAGTTCCATATAATAATCGAGAGTCAGATCCTATATGAACAACAGCGGAAGCTGGTCGGCGACGAGGAATCCCTCTACGGTCGGAATAACACGGTCGCCTTCGATTCGTAACAGGGAGATCTCAAGAAGTTCCTCGAGAGTCTCTTCCCAGCCGGAGTGTTCCTTGAGAAGCACTGTCTCAACGCCGAGCAGCGTCCTGAACCCGAGCATCAGCCTCTCCGCCCTGACCTGCTCTCCCGAAAGTTCTTCCTCTCCCGCGGAAGGCCTCTCTCCCCTTTGCAGGGCATCGAGCCACAGCTCCACCGACCGGTGGTTCCACCGCCTGACCCGGCCGTCGAACGAATGCGCGGAAGGGCCGAGGCCGAGATACGGTCTCCTGAGCCAGTACCGCATGTTGTGCCTGGAGAAGTTCTCCTCGCCCCGCGCGAAGTTCGATATCTCGTAGTGAGTATAGCCTCCACCTGAAAGCATACTCGAAGTCTCGAGGAACATCGTACGCTGGACCTCTTCTTCCACGCAGACAGCCTCGCCGGTGAGCATCCGTTCTCCGAGCGGCGTGCCGGGCTCGAGTGTGAGTTGATAACAGGAGATGTGCTCGAGATCGAATTCAAGAGCCCTGTTCAGGCTTTCTCTCCAACTGTCCAGTGTCTGCCCGGCCGACCCGAAGATCAGGTCGATCCCGATCCTCTCGAAGCCCGAAGCTCTCGCCGCCTCTATCGCCGCAGCCGCTCCCGCGGCGTCGTGGCGCCTCCCGAGAAAGGCGAGTTCGGAATCGTCGAACGACTGGACACCGATGCTTATCCGGTTGAATCCGCCGCCGAGAAACGCCTCGAGCATCGCCGGGGTGACATCGTCGGGATTGACCTCGACAGTCACTTCCGCTCCGCTCTCGAGTCCATGCGAACTGGACAGAATGCCGGGTATCTTTGACACAAGTTCCGAATCGATCGCCGAAGGAGTGCCGCCGCCGACATAGAGCGAGCCGACAGGTCCGGAGATCTCATCTCCGCGCATAGCCGCCTCTGTCTCGACTGCACGCAGGAACCTTTCAGCGATATCGCAGTCTGTCACGGAATAGAAATCACAGTAGGCGCATTTTGTCCTGCAGAATGGAACGTGGACATAGATACCGGGAGATGTGAGTTCTATCATGGCCTGTCTACACCGCCACAGAGACGGGTGGCGGCTCGAAAATCATTCATCCTGGGTCTTCAGTACAGCGACGAAGGCGGACTGGGGAATAGATACCTTGCCGATCGTCTTCATCCTCTTCTTTCCCTTGGCCTGCTTCTCGAGCAGCTTGCGCTTTCGGCTAATGTCGCCGCCGTAGCACTTCGCCAATACGTCCTTGCGCATGGCCTGGATCGTCGATCGCGCGATGATCTTGCCTCCGATGGCGCCCTGAACGGCGATCTTGAACATGTGCCGCGGGATCTCGTCCCTCAGCCTGTCGCAGACCTGCTTGGTCCTGTTTCGCGCCCTGTCTTTGTGGACGATCATCGCCAGCGCATCGACCCTTTCGCCATTGACGAGGATATCGATCTTGACGAGGTCGTTCTTCCTGTAATCTGTCAACTCGTAGTCGAAGGAACCGTAGCCCTGCGTGATCGTCTTGAGCTTGTCGTAAAAATCGTGGATTACTTCGGCGAGCGGCATGTCGAACAGCAGCTCGATCCTGCCAGGGGCAGGGTAGCTGAAATGTGAGTTCTCGCCGCGGCGGTTGAGGCAAAGCTGCATCACCGCGCCCATGTACTTCTCGGGAAACAGGATGCTGGCGCGGATATATGGCTCGAGTGCGCTCTCGATATGCATCGGATCCGGATAGTACTCAGGGTTGTCGACCGTCACTTCCTCCCCGCTGGAAAGAACGAATCTGTACAACACGCTCGGAGAGGTCATAATGATCGATTGGTTGAATTCCCGCTCGAGTCTCTCCTGGAAGACCTCGAGATGCAGCAGGCCGAGAAAACCGCATCTGAATCCGTGACCGAGGGCCGCCGAAGAGTCCTTCTGGTAAATCAGCGAGGCGTCGTTCAGCTTGTATTTCTCGAGCGAGTCGGCCAGGGCATTGTAGTCGTTAGAATCGATGGGATAGATCGAGGAGAATACGACCGGCTTGACCACCTTGAACCCAGCCAGGGGCTCGGCGGTCGTGTTGCCCTCATGAACGACCGTGTCACCTATCCTCGTGTCACTTACCGTCTTGACGCCGGCGATGATGTACCCGACCTCTCCGGCACTGAGCTTTTTCCGCTTCACGTGTTTCAGCTTGAAGACTCCGACCTCTTCGACCTTGTAGATCGTTCCCAGTGACATAAACCTGATGGAATCGCCCGGCTTTACCGAACCGTCCATCACGCGGCAGTGGATGATCGCCCCGCGGAACGGATCGTACTGAGCATCGAATATCAGAGCCCTCAAAGGTTCCTTTTCACTATCCCTGGGCGGAGGGATCTTCTCGATGACCGCCTCGAGAATTTCTTCGACCCCGACACCGGTCTTGGCGGAGCAGAGGATCACATTGTCCGAATCGAGGCCGAGCTCGAGTTCGATCTGCTCCTTCGACATGTTCACGTCGGCAGACGGCAGGTCGATCTTGTTTATCACGGGAATGATCTCGAGATCGTGCTCGAGGGCCAGGTAGAGGTTGGCCACTGTCTGGGCCTCCACACCCTGGCTGGCATCGACCAGCAGCAGAACGCCCTCACATGAAGCGAGTGCCCTGGAGACCTCATAAGTGAAATCGACGTGCCCCGGCGTATCGATGAGATTCAGCACATATTCCTCGCCCGACTTGCTCTTGTACGGGATAGCCACGGTCTGGCTCTTGATCGTAATACCGCGCTCCCTCTCGATATCCATCGTATCGAGCATCTGGTCATGGAAATCACGATCGGCGACCAGCCCTGCGCCCTGTATCAGCCTGTCGGCGAGTGTCGACTTCCCATGGTCTATGTGGGCAGTAATGCTGAAATTCCTGATATTCTTCATAATCCTGTCCGTAGAAAGTGTAGGTATAATCAGCAATCTACAGGTTTGAAGTGCAAGTGTAAAGTGCGACGTCATGCTAAAAAGGCCCGCCTTCGCGGATGCGGGGCGGGCCTCAGGTCAGTCAGTAAGTATTACCGGTTATCAGCCGGCAGGGTTCGATCCCATCATCGATGCGATATCGTCCGCCGCATCGCCCGTAGGCATGATACCGAAGGTGTCAACGAGGATCTTTGCCACGTTCGGAGAAAGAAACGCTGGAAGTGTCGGGCCGAGCCTGATGTTCTTGAATCCGAGGTGAAGCAGCGCAAGCAGCACTGTGACTGCCTTTTGCTCATACCAGGCGATATCGAAGGCCAGGGGAAGATCGTTGACGTCCTCGAGCTCGAAGGCTTCTTTCAACTTCAGCGCTGTCAGGGCGAGCGAGTACGAATCGTTGCACTGCCCCGCGTCCAGAACCCTGGGAATACCGCCGATGTCCCCGAGGTCGAGCTTGTTGTAGCGGTACTTCGCGCATCCGGCTGTGAGGATAACGGTGTCTTTCGGGAGGTTCTCGGCGACCTCGGTAAAGTACGAGCGTCCCTTCTGCCTTCCGTCGCAGCCCGCCATGACGACGAACTTCTTGATCGCGCCCGACTTGACCGCCTCGACGATGTCTCCGGCCAGCGCGGCGACCTGTGCGTGTGCGAATCCTCCTACGATCTGTCCGTCCTCGATCTGCTCGGGAGCGGAGGAGTTCTTCGCGATCTCGATGATCTCCGAGAAATCCTTCTTCCCGCCGTCGGCGCGATCGGGGATGTGTTTGATGCCGGGATATCCCGTCATGCCTGTAGTGAAGATCCTGTCCCTGTAGCCGTCCCTGACCGGTGTGATACAGTTGGTCGTCATCAGGATAGGACCGTTGAACGAATCGAATTCCTTGTTCTGCTTGTACCAGGCCCCGCCGTAGTTGCCAGCGAGGTGGCCGTACTTTTTGAACGAAGGATAGTAATGGGCAGGAAGCATTTCGCCATGTGTGTAGATATCAACACCGGTACCGGCTGTCTGCTCGAGGAGCTCCTCGAGATCCTTCAAGTCGTGGCCGGAAACAAGTATGCCGGGATTGCCGCGCACGCCGGTCTTTACCGTCGAGATCTCGGGATTGCCGTAAGTGTCCGTATTTGCCTTGTCCAGGAGGGCCATCGCATCGACTGCGCACTTGCCGGTCTCGAGCACGAGCGCTGTGAGCTCATCGGCTGAATGTTCCTGCGTAGTAGCGGCAAGACCCTTCATAATGAACGAATAGACCTCGTCGCTCTCGTAACCGAGGATCCAGGCATGGTGAGCGTAGGCCGCGATGCCCTTGAGGCCGTATATGACAAGCTCTCTGAGCGAGCGGATATCCTCGTTCCCTGTCGACAGTACGCCGACCTCGAGTCCCTTGGCCTCGAGCACGTTCGCATCGGATTCCATGCCGGGTGCGGGTGACCAGGCAGCTGCCTCATGGAGTTTGCCCTCGAGTTCGCCGGAGTACTTGCCCATCAGCATGTCGCGAAGGACGATGCCTTCGTTGATCAGCTCTATAAATCGCTTGTCGTCGAAATTCGCGTTGGTAATGGTTGCAAACAGCGCGCCCGTAAGGTACCTGCCCGCGGCCATGAAATCGTCACTGCCTTCCACGGCCCTCGAGCCGGGGATCGAAACACCCTTCGAAACGAAAATGAGAAGATCCTGGAGCGCGGAGGTCTCCGGCTGCTTGCCGCAGACGCCTGCTTTCGTGCAGCCGGTGTTCCCGGCGGTTTCCTGGCACTGGTAGCAGAACATATTCATGGTCAAGTCTCCTTCATACTGTTAGGGCCCATCCGGTCCGCAACAGATCTCTTCTTCGCGTCACCGGGAAGCCAATAATACTCATTGCGGAAATCGACCGCCTTGACCGGAGTCAATTCCGCCGGATTATTATAATTTCGATGATTTCGCCTATTGATATTGTATCACACGTCATGCAGTATGGCCAGACTATGAAGGTGACAGGAACATTGATGAAAACGGCCCTTTTCCGCGACCTGGGCGAGAAATCGCTCAAAAAACTGTCGGAAGGCAGC
>DAOVNN010000195.1 GCA_030630165.1 Candidatus Krumholzibacteriota bacterium | reverse complement strand
GTCGTCATTATCCTGTTGAACTTGTACTTTTTGAGATTCTCTATATTCGCCTCGATCAGTGTCTGAGCGAGGTATTCATTGCCCATTCTTCTGGCCGTTTCGCCGCAGCACATCTCCTCGACTCCGAGGATCGCAAAGTCGACCCCGGCCTTCTTCATTATCTCGACCATCGCTTTCGCGATACTCTGCCCCCTCGCGTCGAACGATCCTGCGCAGCCAACCCAGAAGAGAACGTCGAATTCCTGCTTCTCGGAGGCGATTGGGACATCGAGCCCTTCGGCCCAGTCGGCCCTGGTAGAGAATCCCATCGACCACGGGTTATAGTTGACTTCCATGTTCCTGAAGACGGCCTGCATCTCGTGGGGGAAACTGCTCTCTGTCATGACCAGGTAGCGCCTCATGTCCACGATCTTCTGTACGTGCTCTATAAAGGGCGGACATTCCTGCATGCAGGCACCGCATGTAGTGCATGCCCATATCTCGTCGCCGGTTATTGTCTCTCCGATGATCGGAGTGGCCTCGACCGCGTCGCCGCCATCGAGCAGTTTCTTCCTGTCATCGACGAAATGCCCTCTCATCATGTGGATCATACTGAAGGGACTGAGCGGCTTCTCGGTGAGGTATGCCGGGCACACCGCCTGGCACCTCCCGCATTCGGTGCACGCATAGAGGTCGAGGAGCTGCTTCCACGTAAAGTCAGTCACATCGGAGTTGCCGAACTTCTCAGCCGACTCATCCTCGAAGTCCATCCTGCTCAGCGTTCCTGTCGGACCGAGGTTGCGGAAGAAGATGTTGGGGATAGCTCCAAGAATATGGATATGCTTTGAAAACGGGATAAAGATAGTGAAAAAGAAAATGATCAAGTGATGGATCCAGGCGAACACGTTCTCGAGGAGGTGCGGATCTCCCCTGCCGTTGAGCAGCCCTGCGACGAACGCCGACACCGGAGCGTAAGCCCGATCTACCTTCGGCGGATCGATGAGCATCCCCGCGCCTTTTATCCCGAACATGAGGAGTATCAGAACGAAGATAAGGCAGAGGATGAATACGGCTTCCTTCTTCGCTTTCGGATCATCTATCTGCAGACGGACAGGTTTGAGAACGAATCGCCTGAAGAGCGAAACGATGATCGCACCGAGCACGAGCAGGCCCAGCACATCCTGGAACCACGAGATTATACCGGCGATCTTAGCCCCGAAAACCGAAGCGAAACTGAATCCAGGGGAGATCATCCCGCCGATATGCTCGAACGTGCCGAGCGAAATGAAGATGAACCCGTAGAAGATGATGAAGTGACCGAGGCCCGAGAGCTGTGCCAGAACCCTCGCCTGAGCGCCCACAAAGACTATGACCGACCAGATCCTCTCGCCCCACCTGTCGAACCGATCTTCCGGCTTTCCCAGCTTGAGTGATCTGACGAGCATCCGCAGAACGACCGCGAAGACCGAAAGGACACCGAGCAATATCACCAGCAAGGCAATGCCTTGAACGGTCATGGCGCCTCCTCATCAATCCGTTTTCCTGAAGAAACTAGCTTCCTCAAGGATCCAGAGATCTGTTTTATAAAAAGAACCTGTATCCCTACAGGATCTTCTTTATCTCTTCTGTCAGGACCGGCACGACATCGAAGAGGTCGCCTACGATCCCGTAATGAGCTTTCTCAAAGATCGGCGCGTTGGCATCCTTATTGATCGCCACTATGACCTTTGAGGTCCTCATGCCGGCAAGATGCTGGATAGCTCCCGAAATACCACAAGCGATGTAGAGCTTGGGGTTGACGACCTTTCCAGTCTGTCCGACCTGGAGCGGCTGCTCGGCGAATCCGGCGTCGACCGCGGCTCGCGAGGCTCCTACAGCGCCGCCGAAAAGGTCGGCCAGATCCTCAAGAAGCTTGAAGTTCGCCGCATCCTTCATTGCCCGACCGCCCGATATGATCACGTCAGCCTCTGTAACGTCGGGACGTCCGCCCGCCAGAGGGACTATCTCGGTGGCAATGGCCCTGATAGCCGCCAGATCGATCCCCGAGGGGCGTGCTGCCACCTCACCTCCATCGCCCGATGCTTCGGCGGGAGGCAGGTTGTTCGGTCTGACTGTGATAAATACAGGACGCCCGCCTACAGGAGTGATCTCCAGATAGAGCTTGCCCGAATAGACAGGCCGCCTGACCATTACGGTTCCGTTCTCGAATCCGAGCTCGACGCAGTCGCTGAACATGACGCCATCGACCTTGGCAACGCTCCTCGCTCCGAGATCGCGGCCCATCGCCGTCGCTCCCAGAAGGACGTAGCCATAATCGCCTTCCTTGACCAGATCGGCAAGTACGGTCGCATATCCCTCTGGCGAATAATTAGCGGTCGCCTCGTCGTCCACTACAGAGATCTTCCTGACCCCGAGACCAGCCAGTTTCGCGGCCTCACCCTCAGCTCCCGTACCTGTTATAAGCGCGTCGACCGAACCGCCCGTGCCGGCAGCGATAGTCATGGCTCCGTGCACGAGCTCCTTAGCAACCTTCTTCAGTTCTCCGTCCCTGATCTCTCCAAATACCAGTATATCTCCAGTCATCACAGAATCCTCCACCGGTTATATGACCTTTGCCTCTTCGCGCAGCAGCCTGACGAGCTCCCTGACGGCGTCGGAAGTCTCCTCGGCCTCTACCATCCTGCACTCTCCTCCCTTGGGAAGAGGCATCCATTTCAGGATCCTGCTCCTGCCCCCACCGGGTACCTCGGAAAAACCGAGATCGGCGAGATTTTTATTTCTGATCTCTTTCTTCTTGGCTTTCATGATGCCGGGCAGCGAGGCGTAACGGGGATCGTTGAGTCCCTTGTCGCACGAGACGATCGCAGGCAGCGATACCTCGATCATCTCGTCGCCTCCCTCTATTCTTCTGCCGACCGTTGCCTTCGATGCGTCCTCAGAGAGTTCGAAGGTGGAGGCAACGCTGACCTGCGGGACGTCGAGCATCTCGGCCAGTATGCAGTGCACCTGGGCCATGTCATCGTCGATCCCCTGCTTCCCGCAGAATATTATATCGAATCCATTCTCGCTTATCGCCTTGGCCAGTATCGTGGCCGTCGTGAACGGTCCGGGGTATGTCAGCGCGTCATCCGCGATATGCACGGCGTCGTCGGCACCCATAGCCAGTGCGGTCCGTATCACCTCTGTTGCCTCCCCGGGCCCCATGCAGACGACCGTCACCTTGCTGTCGCCGCCGATCTTCTCCTTCATCAGGAGCCCTTCCTCGATGGCGTACTCATCATAGGTATTGATGATGAACTTGACTCCGTCTTCTCTTATCCCCGTACCTTCCTGATTGATCAGTATCTTTGCTTCCGTATCCGGAACGCGTTTGAGCAGTACAATTATCTTCAAGACGTTCCTCCTTTCACCGGTCCTGTCGCAGTGCTTCAGGCCGGGTACATCTGCTCGTATTCTTCGAGTATCTTCTTCGAGATCACTATCCTCTGGATCTCGCTCGTTCCCTCGTAGATCTCCAGGACCCTCGCGTCCCTGAAGAACCTCTCTATCTTGAATTCCTCGGTATATCCGACACCGCCGTGGATCTGCATCGCGTCGTAAACCGCCTCGTTCGCTATCCGGCTGGCAAACAGCTTCGCCATCGACGCTTCCTTCGTGCATAGATGGCCGCTATCGCGTAGCCTGGCCGCCCTGTAGACAAGGAGCCGAGCCGCTTCAAGGTTCGTACCCATATCGGCTATCTTCCAGCGCGTTGCTTGAAAATCGGCGATCCTCTTGCCAAACTGCACCCGCTCGCGAGAAAATAGCACCGTTTCATCAAGAGCCGTCTGGGCGATACCGAGCGACTGGGCCGCTATCCCGATCCTGCCGCCATCGAGTGATCCGAGGGCAATCTGAATACCCTGGCCTTCTTCCCCGATTACGTTTGAAGCGGGCACCCTGCAGTCCTGGAATACGAGTTCGACCGTGGTTGATGCTTTCATCCCCATCTTGTGCTCGACCCTGCCGATCGAAAAGCCGGGGAAATCCGGTTCCACGACAAAAGCAGTCAGGGCGCGGGATCTCCCTGTCGGATTGGTCCGGGCGATAACGATTATCACGCCCGCCTTGTCACCCGTCGATATGAATATCTTCGACCCGTTGAGGACATAGTCGTCGCCGTCCTTTACCGCCGACATGCTGATAGCCGCGACATCGCTGCCGGCATTCGGCTCGGTCAGGGCGTAGGCGCCGATAGCTTCCCCCGAAGTCATCCGTGGGAGGTACTTTTCCTTCAGAGAGTCACTTCCCCATTTATACAGGATATAGTTCGCAAGCGAGTTATGGACGGATACCGCGATCGCCGTCGAGGGGCAGACTCTGCTTATCTCCTCGAGGGTCAGTGTGAGGCTCAGGTTACTGAACCCAACGCCACCGTACTCCTCAGGCATCGTCATACCCATGAATCCGAGTTCCGCCAGCTTCCGGTATATCTCCTCGCGAAACACACCGTCCCTGTTGGCTTCATCAGCTACTGCCGCGATGTCCTTGCGGGCAAAATCGCGTGCTGTCTTCTGGACCATCCGTTCTTCTTCAGCGAGCTGAAAACACATGCTCGTTTCCCTGCATAAAGCTTTCATATACGATCGCGGGCGAAACTCGCCCACGCATAAAGGATTAAAGAAGATACTATAGCCCATACCCCGGTGTCAATCATTCATGAAATTGTCTACATCCGGAAAATAACCTCATAATTCCCCGCACCCGGTGCATTTTACAGGTTGCTATCAGAGACTCGATGGCATATAAATATCTTTCTTGAATCTTACAACAAAAGGGGGCAGACCTGTGTGGGGCCGTAACAGCAAAAAAAAGAAGAAACGGGCGAAAGAGCCCGAAAAAGACGCGCAGAACGAACAGGATGCGCAGAACGAACAGGATCCGGACAACCTTTGTGAAGACTGCATCCCGGCGAAGTGCTGCATGTACTTCTCAGTCGAGATCGATGAGCCGGAGGATATGGGCGACTGGAACGACATGCTGTGGATCCTCGCCCACAGGGACGCCGAGATATACATGGATGATGACCGCTGGTACGTCCTCGTGCAAAATCCCTGCAGGTTCTACGATCCGATCAAGAAATGCCTTATATATACGAGACGTCCCAGGATATGCCGGGGACACACCTGGGATGACTGCGAATTCAGGGACGATTACAATTTCGACCTCCACTTCCACAGCTATGAGGAGATGGAACGGTATATCAGAAACAATCTGGAGGAGGTCTGACAGCTCTTTCTGAACAGCTCGTGCATTGATAGAGTTCCTGGAAAAAGCGGGGAATCGATTTTTAATAGTCGCTTTCCCGCTTTTTCTGTGCGGCCACACATTGGCTTTTCCGACCCTTTCAACATATCTACAGGAACATTGAAAAAACCTCCCTCCAAAGCTCGATTTTATTCATAAATGCCAAGATTATCCTTGACACTATTTTCACGCCCGAAATCCCTAACCTCGCCTCCCGCCTGATATTACGGCCTCAGGCAGACCTCAGAAGCCCTCCCTTCGCTTATCTCGAGGATTCCGGCTCGATCTTCGCCTCGGCCTCAGTTCGTGCCCGCAGCGCCGCCTGTGAAGGGGCCGAAAAGGTGTGTTATAATGCATTCAAATGGAGAGGGAGGGGCCCGTAAGGGCGGGAGTAGAGAAGATGACCCATTCTCACCCGGAGGTGATGACGATGATAACGACGAAGACCTCGATC
>DAOVNN010000143.1 GCA_030630165.1 Candidatus Krumholzibacteriota bacterium | reverse complement strand
GGTAGTCGGCCACATAGCCGGTGGGCTGGCGGAAGAAGACGAGACGCCTGTATTCGATCGCAGTGTCGATGACAAGCAGAACGTTCCCCTCTGCATCGATGCTCTGACTCGCCGTCAGTTCAAACGGTCTCCTGACCGACCTGGTCATATCCTGGCCGGACGCTTCGGCCGGCGCCAGTGAGAGCGCGGCGACGGTGAGAAAAAATGCCGCGGCGGCTGTAATACCCCTTCGCATCGATACCTCCCTGCACATGGATTATAGTCCTTGGTAGAGGGTGCGGGCAAGTCATTAGAGAGGCGGAGAAATGCCGGGGGCGGGCTATTCGTAGTGAAGGGCCTTTATCGGGTCCATCCTCGCCGCCCTGTTGGCCGGATAGAGGCCGAATATGAGACCGATCGAAGCGGAGAATACAAATGCTATGATGATCCAGATGATCGGGACCGAGTAGGGGAAGCTGATCAGTTTCGCCACGCCTCTCGCGGTGAGAAGCCCGAGGAAGATCCCGAGCATCCCTCCCGCACCCGTCAGGGTCGCGGCCTCGATGAGGAACTGCTGCATTATATCGTTCCTTCTCGCACCGAGCGCCATCCTGACCCCGACCTCGCGCGTTCTCTCGGTCACCGAGATGAGCATGATGTTCATCACGCCGATCCCTCCGACCATCAGTCCGATAGACGAGATCACCACGAGCACCAGGCCGATATAGGTCAGGATGCTGCCAAGCATCTCCTTGAAGCCCTCGGAGGTGGTGATATAGAAATCGTTCACCTCCCCGGGTCCGAGCTTCCTCGAGGCCCGCATCAGGGCATGGACTTCGTCGACCCCTTCCTCGAGCTCGAACTCCGGCTTTATCGTGATGCCAATCTGGTAGTCGTCGAAGCGGTAGCCGAGATCCTTCTCGTAGGTCGTAAAGGGGATCACCGCGTAGTTCTCGCTGATACTTCCGAGGACACTCTCCCTCGACGCCATCGTGCCGACGACCTCGTACCGGTGATTTCCTATCTTGATCCACTTGCCTATCGGGTCGCGGTTTGGAAAGAGGTCTTTTGCCGGGCCGTAACCGAGAACGATCACGCGGCGGCTGCGGTCGGTCTCGAACTCTGTGAAGAACCGCCCGTACTCGATCGAGATACTGTACATGTGCCCCATGTTGTGAGTGGCTCCTACGACCTGGATCAGGTTGGTCCGCTCACCCTCGTACCTCAGGACGCGCATTCTTCCCTGCGGGTCGATCTGGAGGTCGAGTTTCTCGCAGCTCGCGCAGTTCTCCTCGAGAAATTTTACGTCCCTTATCGTAAGCTGCTTGCGCCTCAGCAGGTCGCGCCTGTCCTGACCACCACCCATCGGATCGAACCTCGAGATGAAGAGATAGGGCCTGTCGGCCGATACGATATCGGACTGTATCCTCTTTCCGAGGCCGGACATCACGGTCACCATAGCCAGAACGGTCGTCACGCCTATCGCGACGCCGACGATGAGCAGCCAGGACCGCATCCTGTGCGTACGGATAACCTCGAGGGCCTGCCGGAAGTTCTCCGTCCATACCTGCCCCTTTTTATCGCGGGGATCTATTCCTGTTGTGCCAGCCGACATATTGATCCTATTCGGAATGCAGCGCGACCACCGGGTCGAGGTTCGCCGCCTTGCTCGCCGGGTATGTCCCGAAGACGATCCCGATGATGAAAGTCACGATCAATCCCGCCGCTATCGACCACGGGGCCACGACATACGGAAGGGGTGAGACGATCGATATGATCGCCGCTATCGAAAATCCGGTCAGTATCCCGATGATCCCGCCGATAAGCGAAAGAGTGACCGATTCGACGATGAACTGCCAGATTATATTCGCCTTCCTCGCGCCGAGGGCCTTTCGCAGGCCGACTTCCTTCGTCCGCTCGGTGACCGATACGAGCATGACGTTCATCAGGACCACGCCGCCGACAACGAGCGCTATCGAGACGATGAATATCAGCGCGTTGAATATCGAGGTCGATATCTTTTCCCACAGCGAAATGAGATTCTCCGATGTCACGATGGCGAAATCATCATCCTCCATCGGCCTGAGCCCGTGCCTGATCCTCATCGCCATCGTCGCCTCGTCTACCGCCTGATCGAGGAGCGTTATGTCCGCGGCCTTGACCTTGATCTCGATCGACGTCCTCGCGCCGTAGGTCTTGAGGAAGGTGTTGACGGGGATATATACAAACCTGTTCTTCGATTCCCCGAGGACGGTGCCGAGGTCCTCGACCACTCCTGTCACGGTGAAATGCTTTCTTCCTATCTTGATCCTCGTCCCGAGCGGATCGCCCCGGGGAAAGAGCCTCGTGTAGACCTCCCACCCGAGAACAGCCACGCTCACCGACTTCTGGTCCTCGAGCCGCGAGATGTGCCTTCCGAGGAAAAGAGGAGCATCCTCGATCATCGGGTATTCCTCGGACCTTCCCCTGATCGATATCCGGTCGACCCATTCGTCGCGGTAGCTCACCTGCGCATCGCTGCTCGCCGCCGCCGCAACATACGAGGCGGATGGTATCCTTTCGCGCATATATTCGACATCGCTCAGTTTGATCCTCGGATTGCGCGCGATCGCCTCGAGGAAGGCGTCCAGGTCGGTGATCGCCTCGAAGAAATTGAAACGCTCGATAGTAAAGACATTGCTTCCCTCCCCGGCGACCTTCTCCTTGACGTAGTCGTCTATTCCGCCGATGAGCGACACAACGGCGATGACCGACATCGTTCCCACGATGTTGCCGAGAAGTGTGAGAAAGGTCCGGAGCTTGTTCTCATGAAGCGCCCTGAGGGCGATATTCATACCCTGAAATATCTGCATGGCCCTGTTATTTCCTTGAAGCCCTGTAGACCGCTCATTTCTTCGCGGCCTTCTTTGTGATCTTGACCCGCTGCCCGTCCTTCAGATCCCTGATCGCCCTGAAATTGCCGCTCACGACCTTGTCGCCCTCTTCGAGGCCGGACAGGATCTCGAAATGGGTCTGACCGGCAACGCCGATCTTTATCTGTCTGAATTCGGCCTTGCCGTCGACCACTACGAAGACTCCCTCGACCTCGCTGCTTTTATCTTTTTTCACCGTAATCGAGTCAGCCGAAGCAGAATCGGCTTCCTCCGCATACCCTTTCAGATCCTTCTCCTGCCTGACCGTCAGGCTCTGGATCGGGATAGCGAGCGCGTTCGCCGCCCGGGCGGCGATGATCTCCGAATCAGCCGACAGACCGGGCCTGACGTTCGGGATAGTATCCGTCACGGTGATGACGACCTTGAAATCGACGCCCTGCTGCCCCGACACCGAGGAAGAGAGTATCGGGCTGTTGCCGACCTCGGTGACGATCCCCGCATACGAGGTGTCGGGAAAGGCGTCGAGTGTGATCTCGGCGGACTGTCCCGTCTCGATGCTGACCACTTCCGTCTCGTCTACCTCCACTTCGGCCTCGATGGAGGAAAGGTCGGCGATAGTCATCAGGACCGTGCCGGGATTGTTGAGCGTTCCCATGATGGCTATCTCGCCCTCCTCGACATTGAGGCGGGTGACGATACCGGCCATCTCGGCCTCGATCGTTACCTCCTGGAGGTTGTGCTTCGCGCTGGAGAGCTGCGCCTTCTGCTGCCTCACGAGCTGCCTGGCCGACTCGAGATTCGAGATCCCGACGTCCCGCACGGTCTTCGCATCCCTGACCTCCTTGTCGGTGAGGAATCCCTGCTTGAAGAGCCTCTCCGCCCGTTCGAAGTCGCTTTCGTACTGATCCAACTGATATTTCGCCTGGCGCTCGCCTGCCCTGGCCGACTGGACGGCCGCCTCGAGCCGATCTACGGTCGTCTCGAGCTGTATCGGATCGATCTGGATGAGGAACTGTCCCTGCTCGACATAATCCCCTTCCTTGACCGCGACCCTTGTGACCTTGCCGATGCTCGAAGCGCTGATATCGATCTGCCTCTTCGGCTTGATGCTGCCTGAGGCGGAAATAATCATCTCCAGGTCCATCCTGGTCACCTCTTCCGCCTGAACGGCGAGTTCCTTGCCGCCCTTCGCCTTGAGGTTGATCAGCACGAGCACAATCACTACCACGACGACACCGATGGCTATCCAGTGCTTCCTGGTCATCTCTCCTCCTGTATTTTCGAGCTGCTTGTGTACTCGAAAGCCCTTCGATCAGAGCGGATCGGGGCTTTCATCTTTCAGGACGGCTCAGTCCGTCCTGATGTCTTCTTCTATCTTGCCGTCGAGGAGCCTTATCACGCGCTTGGCGTAATCGGCGATATGCTCCTCATGAGTAACCATCACTATCGTATTGCCGGCAGCGTGGATCGTGTCGAAGAGAGACATGATCTCGATGCCTGTCTTGCTGTCGAGGTTTCCAGTAGGCTCATCAGCGAGGATTATCGACGGCCTGTTGACCATCGCCCTCGCGATAGCGACCCTCTGGCGCTGACCCCCTGACAACTCGTTCGGCCTGTGCTTCGCCCTGTCGGTGAGGCCGACCGATTCGAGCACCTCCGCAGCCCTGTCGCGGCGTTCATCGGCGGAGATGCCGCCATATATCAGCGGGAGCTCGACATTCTGCGCCGCCGTAGCTCTCGGCAGGAGATTGAAGGTCTGAAAGACGAAGCCTATCTCCCTGTTCCTGATCCGGGCGAGCTCATCGTCGCTGAGGTTGCTGACCTCCTTGCCGTTGAGCCAGTAGTCACCGGCAGACGGCGTATCGAGACATCCGAGCAGGTTCATAAAGGTCGATTTGCCCGATCCCGAAGGCCCCATGATCGCGACGTATTCGTTCCTGTCGATCTCGAGATCGATTCCCGCGACCGCCTCTATCTTCTGTATCCCGACTTCGTATATCTTTTTAACATCTCTGACCTTTATCAGCATATCATTCTCCCTCCGACCCGGCTCTGAGCCTCGATTCCCTGCCTGTCGCCCGGTCGAGGTCGGCGATGGCGACGAGATAGTCGCATTTCGCGCCGATGACGTCCGCTTTCGCCTGGGTGAGGGATACCTGCGCAGCGATCGTGTCGAGCATCGTTCCAGCGCCCACTCTGTACCTTTCCTCCGCGAGCCGCACATCTTCACTTGCCTGTTCGACTGTCTCCGAAGCAACTGCCACACGCTCGATCGCCTCACCTATGACGATGATGAGGCTCTTGATCTCCCTGACAGCATTGATCCTGCTCTTCTCGAGCTGATACTCGGATATCCTGTAATCCGCCTTTGCCGTCTTGACGTTGGCGCTGGTATTGAACCTGTCGAAGACATTGATCCGCATGTATGCGGTTATATTCCAGGAATACTCTTCCCTGAAGAAATTGAGGTTATCGGCCATCTCGCGGTCGCTCCAGTAATATCCGAAGTTCGCCCCGAATACAGGCAGCCAGCCTGACTTGGCCACCCTCACCCCGGCGTCGGCCCCTTCGAGGTAGGCCCTGAGCCCTCTGAGGTCCGACCTGTTATCCATCGCGAAGTCTATCTCACTGTGGGGGTCGGGATTTGACATATTCATCACAAGCGAC
The DNA here is from genome assembly GCA_030630165.1 of Candidatus Krumholzibacteriota bacterium. Taxonomy (GTDB): domain Bacteria; phylum Krumholzibacteriota; class Krumholzibacteriia; order Krumholzibacteriales; family Krumholzibacteriaceae; genus JAUWCL01. The sequence continues at coordinate 1,713 of DAOVNN010000143.1, read as the reverse complement.
GTATCGATGCTGACTTCGGAGTAGTCCTCCAGATTGAGGACAGCGATCAGGTCCTCCTTCGCGATCTCGATCTGGTTCGTGGCCCTGATAAGGTCGAGCCTGGTGTTCGAGTGAAGCACCTTCGCCTTCAGCACATCGGCCCGTGTACCGGAGCCTACCTCGAGCAGTGCGTCGGTCCTGTCGAGACTCTGTTTCGCCTGGTTGACGCTCTCCTCGGCCACCACAGTCAACTTCTTGAATCTGACGAGGTTGTAGTAGGCCCGGATCACGGTAGCCGAGATCATGTCGTAGTTATACTGAAGCTCTTCCTCCGCTCCTTCGCGGTTGCGCTTGGACTGCCTGAGTCTCGCGTAGTTGGCGCCGCCATCCCAGATGACGATGTCGGAGGCGATACGGAATGTATAGTCCTCATAGTCAAATCCCTGCGACTGCACCGGACGCCCTGAACCATCGATCAGCACGGAAGACGGACCGTAGTACCTGTGACCGGCATAGAAATCGAGCTGCAGGTTGGGAAGCAGGTTCCCGTAACTGTTCAGTACATAGCTTTCGGATTTCTTGAGCGACTGCCGCGCCATCCCCATGTCGGGATTGTTCACAAGCGCGATTTCGATACACTCTCTCAGCGTCAGGATCCTGTCCGCGGAGAATGCCACGGATGCCATCATCGAGACCATGATCGCCACACCCACCGCTACTGCGAAGAGCGATATTACTCTCTTTGCTCGAAACATCGTTGAAGCCTTTCCTTATGATTCAGACTATGAAACCGGTTACTCTATAAAACGATACACCTAATTATTACGAATATTCGGTCTCTAAGTTTCAATCAAGAGTGACTGCGTGTCAATATATCCTTGGGATGAGGCCCCGTGCAGTTCCCCACTTATCCGGAGGGGATAAAAAAAAGGCCCGGCGGAAAGCCCGGGCCCTGTAACTTCGTTATTCGCGGTATATCAGCTGCCGTGCAGCTTGAACCTGATCGGTACCGCCATACTGGCCCTCACTGGCACCGTTCTCTGCTTCGCCGGCTTGAAGAGGAACTTTCTCGCTGCGGCCAAGGCTGCCTTTTCCATTGCCGGCGTCACGTCGGACTGGATGACAGTGGCACTCTCGACCTTTCCATCCGTCCCTACGACCACGCGCAGCAGCACCGTTCCCTCGATCCCCGCCTGCCTCGCAAGCGCCGGATAGCTCGGCGGGACATACCGGATCAGTTGCGGCGGTTCATCGAAAGCGTAGAACTCAGATGCCGACTCGGACGGTGGCGGAGGGGGAGGCGGCAGATTCTCGATGCGGTCGAAACTCGTCGGAGCGATCTCGGTGTCTTCGTCTACTTCCTCGCCTTCCTCAGCGGCCATCGGCACTACTGGCTGATCGATCTCCTTTGGAGGAGGCGGAAGCTCGAAGTCCTCAGCGGTATCTATTACGATGAACTCCTGTTCCTTCAGCACGTAAGGCTTGAATTCGAAGGGGGGTGAAAAGTAGATACCGACGAAATGCAGAACTAGCGTCAGATAGAGTGCGTTCCGCAGGTACCTGTTGTATCCCGCCTTGAATTTCTGGTTTGCAACAGCGGTACCGGCCACGAAGGCCCCCTTTTTCGTTTATCTCATCTTCTTCGCTGACAGAGACGGATGTCCCGTTTACTGCGTTTGCTTCCTTCAGCTGCTCCATGATACGGGAGACCAGGTCATACTTGGTGCGCCTGTC
>DAOVNN010000111.1 GCA_030630165.1 Candidatus Krumholzibacteriota bacterium | reverse complement strand
GTCACGCCTCGGATAAACGAGCTCCAGCGCCCGCATCGCCGAATCAATATCCAGCCTTAAAGAATGTCAGGGCGGTTACATGAGTCTGCCGTTTTAGATATGTGTGCGGCCGTATTCGAGTCGGTCCCAACACGGCGCATTTATATTCACCCATATGCACAGCAAGGTGCATACCACCGCAAATTGTTGTATGGCATCATGTTGCCCGTATGTCCGGGGTCGTTCCCTCTTCTGTGTCAGCGTTCCTCGAGAGGTGCGATTTTCCGGGCTGCTTCAGGAGCCGGGCGGCCGGGCGAAAGGGACTCGATACAGCGCATCTGTACCGCGATATTGGAAGCGGCGACTCATTCTGCTATATTCCCGCTGTATGAGAAACTTCAAGCTGACCATAGAATACGACGGTTCCAGGTTTTCCGGGTGGCAGGTCCAGCCCGGCCAGCGCACGGTCCAGGGGAAACTCTACGATGCGCTCGGCGAGATCGCGACCGGTGACCTGAAGATCGTCGGTGCCGGCAGGACCGATACAGGCGTTCATGCCGCAGGCCAGGTGGCAAACGCTGTTCTCGAGACAGATATGACCACCGGCGTCATGCTGAAGGCACTTCGCGGCAAGCTTCCTCGCGACATAGTGGTTCGCGAGGTCACGGAAGTGCCTCTTTCATTCAGCGCGAGGTACGACGCGCGCAGCAGGAGATATCACTATATATTCATCGATCGTTCTACCGCCCTCTGGAGGAACTACTATCACGAGGTCCCGAAAGGGATCGGCCCGGAAGAGATCGACGCGATGAACGAGCAGCTCAGGGTGATCCGCGGGGAGCATGATTTCGCGGCCTTCGCAGCGTCCGGTTCGAACGTCAAGACGACTGTCTGCAACATCATAAGGGCCGAGATCCTCGAGAACAGGCCACTTGTCACCCTTTCAGTCACAGCCGACAGGTTCCTCTACAACATGATGCGCTCTATAGCCGGCTCCGTTCTCAGGGCCGCAGCGGGCGGAGATGTCTCCATTGCCGATATACTTGCCTCGGGAGACCGCGGAGCGGCGGGGCCGACCCTTCCCCCCGGAGCACTCTACCTGATGGAGATAAAGTACTGAATCCGGAGCATTTCGGATTCTCAAGCGTATAATCCGATACGGACATCGTTAGCGACATCGAAAAGCTCGAAACTATTTGTCAGTTCAAGCCGATATTTGTATAATACACGTTTCCTTACCGGAAATATCGGTACGACCAGGTGGAGATAACGGCCGGACCTTTTCCGGAACCCGGAATAGTCGAAAACACACAGCCAGGGAGGCGAAATGAAGTTCTTTATCGATACAGCCAATGTAGACGAGATCAGGGAAGCCGCGAAACTCGGCCTTCTCGACGGCGTCACGACCAACCCGTCGCTCCTCGCGAGGGAAGCGGACAAGGGAACCGCTACCGATACGCTGAAGGAGATCTGCTCGATCGTGCCGGGCCCTGTCAGCGCCGAGGTCGTCTCGCTGGACGCCGAGGGTATGGTCAAGGAGGGCAAGGAGCTCTGCAAGATAGCCGACAATATCATCATCAAGGTCCCCTGCATCATGGAGGGCGTCAAGGCGATCTATGCATTCAGCGCGGAAGGTATCCAGACCAACGCGACGCTCTGCTTTTCAGCCAACCAGGCGCTCCTCGTGGCCAAGGCCGGCGCGACATACGTGAGCCCCTTCGTCGGCAGGCTCGACGACATCGGACAGCGGGGGATGGACGTGATCGCGGACATCGTCGAGATCTACGAGAATTACGCATTCGCGACGCAGGTCCTCGTGGCCAGCATCAGAAGCGTGCAGCACGTCTACGAAGCGGCCCTGCTGGGCGCCGACGTATCGACCATCCCGTTCAAGGTCATCGGACAGCTGATAAAGCATCCGCTCACCGATATCGGGATTGAGAAGTTTCTCGCTGACTGGGAAAAAGTAAAGAAGTAGTCTTTAGCTTTTCTATAAAAGGTGAAGAAGTAGCATGAAAGAGTTCCAGTCGAAATGGGCCAGGGCGATCCCGTGGATAATAGGGATCATGTTCGGCCTGTCGCTCGCTCTGACGGTCGTCAATGTCGTCATATTAAGGCGCGCCGGAGTCGGCAGGGCGTTCTATCCGCAGTCATCGGGTAATATCGTCCTCGGAGGATCGGGATTGTTCAGCGGAGACGCGATGGTCGCCGCCCGCGGACGTGTCGGCCCCGCCGTTGTCTCTATCACAACGCTGAGGACGAGGATAGTCTCGACGAGGGCGAGAAACCAGTACGAGTGGTGGCAGATCATGGCAGGCAGGATCCCCGCGTACCAGAAGAAGAAGTTCCCGATCTACGGGTCCGGGCTGCTCGTCAACCCGGACGGATATATCGTGACGAACGAGCACGTCGTGCGCGGCGCCGAGGAGATCTACGTGACGATGATCGACTCGACCGAGGTGCCGGCGACGCTCGTGGGCACGGCCCCCGAGTTCGATATCGCCCTGCTCAAGATCGAGGGGAGCGGACTCCCCTACGCGCCGTTCGGTGATTCCGACGATCTCGACATCGGAGAGCCGGCGATCGCGATCGGATCGCCTTTCACATATCTCTTCAACGACAACCAGACTACAGTGACCGCCGGCGTCATCAGCGCCCTGCACAGGGACGTCAAGGAGACGGGTGAAGGCGTGCAGATATTCAAGAACATGATCCAGACCGACGCCGTGATCAACCCGGGCAACAGCGGCGGGCCCCTTGTCTCCATGAAAGGCGAGGTCGTCGGCATCAGCACGTTCGTTTTTTCGACATCAGGCGGGAGCAGCAATATCGGGATGGGATTTGCCATACCGAGCAATACGGTGATGATGGTCATCGATGAGATCCGCCAGTATGGACACTTCCGCAACGTGTGGACGGGACTGGTCGTCTCGGAGCTGACAGCTGAGGTCATAGAGCAGTTCAAGATCCCGTTCAGAACGGGCCTTGTCGTCGTCGCGCTCGAAGAGGGCGGCCCGGCCGAAAACGCCGGCATCCTTGTCGGCGACGTGATAGTCGAGATGGATGGAACCACGATACACAACTCGGACCAGGCGGGCCGTGTGATATTCGGCAAGCAGGTTGGTGACGATCTCAATGTCGTCGTATGGCGCAACGGCAGCACGAGGTCTATAAAGATGAAGCTCGTCGAGGCCGAGGATGAGGCATAAGGCGAGCCGCAGCACGATTGTTATTATGGCCGGTAAGGGAGGTAACCCTTGATCCCGAGATATTCGCTTCCCGAGATATCAGAAATATGGACGGATAAAAACAAGTACGATCTCTGGCAGGAGATCGAGGTCCTCTACTGCGAGGGCCTGGCCGAGTACGGACACATCCCGAAGAAGGCCGCCCGCGATATCAGGAAGAATGCCGACTACGACATCAAGCGGGTACTGAGGATAGAGAAGAAGACGCGACACGACGTCATCGCCTTCCTGACGAACATGTCCGAATACATCGGCGAGTCGGGCCGGTACCTGCACATGGGGATGACGAGCTCGGACCTTCTCGACACTACCCTGGCATGCCAGATGCGAGATGCCGGGATGATCCTCCAGAAAAAGCTCAGGAAGCTGCGCACTGTTCTCAAGCGGCAGGCGCTGCGGTACAAGAACGTCCCGATGGTCGGGCGCTCACACGGTATACACGCCGAACCGATCACGATGGGGCTGAAGATCCTCGTATGGTATTCCGGGATCGATCGTGACATCGCGAGGCTCGACCGGGTCATAGAGGAGATATCTGTCGGTCAGATGACAGGAACGGTCGGGACGATGTCTCACACCGACTATCGCGTCGAGCGTTTTGTGATGAAGAAGCTCGGCCTCAGGGCCGCGCCTGTGACTACGCAGGTCATCCAGCGTGACCGCCACGCATATTACATGTCGACACTGGCCGTGATCGGAGCATCACTCGAGAATATAGCCACGGAAATACGCGCTCTTCAGCGCACCGATATCGCAGAGGCTATGGAGCCGTTCACGAAGGGTCAGAAGGGCTCGAGCGCGATGCCGCACAAGCGCAACCCGATCCTCACCGAGCGGGTCGCCGGCATGGCGCGGCTGCTGCGCGGAAACGCGCAGGCGGCGCTGGAGAATGTCACCCTCTGGCACGAGCGCGATATCAGCCACTCTTCGGTCGAGAGGGTCATCATACCCGACTCGACGATGATACTCGGCTACATGCTCGAGAAGCTCACCTGGGTCATATCGGGGATGCGGGTCAACAGGAAGAAGATGCGTGAGAACCTCGAGCTGACAGGCGGACTTATATTCTCACATCCGCTTCTGCTCCTTCTCGTTGGCAAGGGCCTCGCGCGCGAGGCCGCCTACGTGATCGTCCAGGCCGCCGCGATGAAGAGCATGGAGGGAAAGAAAAGCTTCCGCGAGCATCTCGCCGCGGACAAGAGATTTACAGGCGTTGTCTCCGATTCAGAACTTGCGGAGGCATTTGACCTGAAGAGTCACCTGAAGAACGTCGATTTCATATTCAGCAGGGTCCTGTCGAAAAGGGGCAGGCTTGGGAAAGGATAGGCCAATTGCTGAAAGGCACCATCCAGATCACAGAGAGTGACGACTCCCGCGTGGTGGAGCTGCTGAAGGAGAACGGGCTGAACCTCACCGTGAGCGAGGCGAGGCGCGTGACCGAGCTGCTCGGCCGTGATCCCACGATCGTGGAGCTGACGATCTTCAATACGATGTGGAGTGAGCACTGCAGCTACAAGAGCAGCAGGAAACTTCTCGGCGAACTCCTGCCCACAAAGGCCCCCAACGTAGTGATGGGCCCGGGCGAGGATGCCGGTGTGTTCAGATTTGCCGAGACGGACGACGGCGACTGGCACTGCCTCGTGATCGCGCACGAGAGCCACAACCACCCTTCTCAGGTGCTGCCCGTGGAGGGCGCGGCGACGGGGATAGGCGGTATCGTAAGGGACGTCTACTGCATGGGCGCAGATGTCATAGGCGTGCTCGACCCGCTGAGGTTCGGCGATCCGCAGGGGCCGAACGCCCGCCATGTGATCTCGATCGCCCGCGGCGTGGTCGATGGCATCGCGCAGTACGGCAATCCGCTCGGCGTACCGAACCTGGGCGGCGACATCGCGTTCGACGCCGGGTTTGACGAGAACTGCCTCGTCAACGTGGTCGCGCTCGGAACGGTCATGGAGTCGCGCGTTCTGCGGAGCCGCGTTCCGGCCGAAGCCGCGAAAGAACCGTACAAGATCATACTGATAGGCAAGCCGACCGACGACTCGGGATTCGGCGGGGCGGCCTTCGCCTCGGAGGACCTTGTCGAAGGTGAGGAGGCGAACAGGGGAGCGGTACAGGTCCCCGATCCATTCCTCAAGCGCGTGCTGGCAGTGGCGAACAGGAAGGTCCTCGACCTTGCCGATCAGCGCGGCATCAAGGTCGGGTTCAAGGACCTCGGCGCCGGCGGTATCGCCTGCGTGACATCAGAACTCGCCCATGCCGGCGGATTTGGAGTGAAGATAGATCTCGACGCGGTGAACGTTGCCGCCGGAGCTCACTACCCGCCGCCTGTCGTGTCGTGTTCCGAAACACAGGAGCGGTATGCGCTCGCGGTCCCGGTAGACTTCGTCGACGACGTTCTGAAGATATACAACGAGGATTTCGAGCTGCCCCATCTATATCACGGAGCAGGTGCGTACGTCATAGCCGATGTCACGCGCGACGAGATCTACACGATAATTAGTGGCGGCGAGAAGGTCTGCGAGACCCCGGTCGAGACGATTACGACAGGCATCCTGTACGACAGGCCGAAGAGTCCGAGGAAGGTACTCTTCGAGGAGCCCGAGTGGCAGGAGGGACGTTCGCTTCGCGACGACTTCCTCGCGATATTCGGTTCGCCGAACATCGCCTCGAAAAATTACGTTTTCAAGCATTACGATTCAGAGGTCCAGGGCCGGGCCGTCATAAGGCCGGGCGAGGCTGACGCGGGCGTTATAGCGCCGGTCGCCGGCAACCCGGTCGGGATCGCGGTGGCGGTCGACGGCAACCCGTGGTACGGGATCATAGATCCCTACCAGGGCGGCGCGCTGGCCGTCTGCGAATCGGCTCGCAACGTGGCTGCCGTCGGCGGAGTGCCGTCGGCGATCACCGACTGCCTCAACTACGGCAATCCGGAGATCGAAGAGGTCTTCTGGGAGTTCTACGAGGGAATCCGCGGTGTAGGCGAGGCCTGCAGCGGTATCGGGCTCCTGTCGCACGAGGGAAGCCATCCGCTTCCTGTCGTCTCGGGCAACGTCAGCTTTTACAACCAGGGTAAGAGCGGCAAGGCGATCCCGCCGTCGCCGATCATCTGCACCGTGGGAGTGGTCGAGGACTACTCGAAGAGCCGCTCGATGACATTCAAGGAAGAGGGCAACGAGATCTTCCTCATCGGCGAACCTCTCGACGAGCTCGGGGGAAGCGAGTATTACAGAACGATCTACGGTACACTCGGCGGTAATGTTCCCGAGGCCGATTTCGTCCGTGAGCGGGGGCAGATAAGGACGGTACTCGATCTGCATTCGCATGGCTGGATCAGGTCGTGCCACGACACGGGGCAGGGAGGGATGCTCACGGCGCTCGCCGAGATGTCCCTCGGCGGAAACGGTACTGGAAGGCTCGGCCTGGCTGTCGATCTCGACGAGTTCGACGGAACCGGGCTGCCGCCGGAGAAGGTCCTGTTCTCCGAGACAGGTTGCTTCATCGTAGAACTATCGCCGGGCATCGAGCGCGAGCTTCTTGCCATCTGCGCCCGCAACAGGGTCAAACTGCACAAGCTGGGCACGCTGAAAGCGTCTCCGAAGCTCGAAGTCGTCTCAAAGGGGAAGGCGATCGCTTCATGGGACCTCGGCGAGCTGGAAGATATATACATGACCGGGTGCCGCTCGATTTTCGGCATCGAGAAAGGAGAGTAAGTGGCCAGATCCTTCACCGGCAAGGTTGCGATAATCCAGTTTCCCGGCGTGAACTGCGAGTACGAGACGGCCGACGCGGTAAGGTCGGTCGGGCTCGAAGCGGACCTGCTGCGATGGAACGAGGATCCCGTTCTTCTCGAGGATGCCATCGGCATGATCATCCCCGGCGGGTTCTCCTACCAGGACAGGATCAGAGCCGGAGTGGTCTCGGCGAAGGACCATATAATGGACAAGCTCAGCGAGCTTGCCGGCGCCGGGCGCCCGATCCTCGGGATATGCAACGGCGCGCAGGTACTCGTCGAGTCGGGATTCATCCCCGGTATCCACTGGGAGAGGGTCGACCTGGCTCTCGCGCCCAATGTGATGGAAGACAGGGATGGTTACTACTGCTCGTGGACATACCTGCTGCGCGGCGGAACGGACTGCGTGTGGACGATGGCTGTCGGTGCTGAAGAGGTCGTCCCGGTGCCGATCGCCCACGCCGAAGGACGTTTCACCACCGACGACGGCGAAGTCCTCGGCGAGATGAAAAAGAACGGGCAGATCATCCTGCAGTACTGCACGCAGGCGGGACAGATCGACCCGGCGTTCCCGATAAACCCCAACGGATCGATCGAGAACATGGCGGGCGTCTGCAACCGCGAGGGAAATGTCCTGGCGATGATGCCGCACCCCGAGAGGGCGACGTGGCTCAGGCAGGTCCCCGAGGATCTGGGCGGTGGATGGGGAACAAAGAGAAAGAAGGCCGGCGGAGATTCCGGAAAAATGGAGACAGCCGGCCCGGGCAGGATATTTTTTGAATCACTCAAGAGATGGAAGGAGGGCGACGCATGAAGACCAAGGCGAATCTGTGGGTCAGGCTCAAAGTAATAGACCTCGTCGCCCAGACCGCGTGGATGACGCTGACCGAGAAGATGGGATTCGCAGGCGACCTCTGTGGCATCCTGAGGTACTCCTACTGGGCCATGGAGGCCGAGGGGGAGAACGCCTCAGCGGTCTGCGAGGCTATCGATCGCGAGATCCGCATGGACAGCGCGTTCACCAACCAGAACAAGCATCTCTACAGCCTCGCCGTCACGAGTGGCGGGGACGGGGCCGCCGCAGGCGACCTCAGTATCGACAGGGATTTTCCCCGCGTGAAATGCGGGGGCAGGATATTCGCCTGCGATCTGTTCGTGTCGGAACAGGGAGGCGGGAAGGACGAAGGGTACGCATCGAGACTAAACGCGCGGCTTTCAGGCGCGAAGGTCACCGGAATGAAGTCAGGCGAAGTCTGGCGCATCCTCGTAAGGGCGGAAGACGCGGAGGAGGCCGCCCGAAAGGTCGAGGAGATGGCGGTGACAAGGTCGCGAAAGCACGGACTCCTTCTCAATCCTCATTACCAGGCGTTCGAGTTCATAGGTACGGCCGAGATCGACGGTCAGTAAGGAGTGCACCTTGGCCCTGAAAGAAGAGTGCGCTGTATTCGGGATTCATGGCAGCGACCAGGCGGCGGTGATGACATACCTCGGCCTCTACTCTCTCCAGCACAGGGGGCAGGAGAGTTCGGGGATCATCTCGTCCGACGGCGGCCGCATGTACGAGCACAAGGCGATGGGCCTCGTCTCCAAGGTCTTCTCCAAGGAGACGCTCGCAGGCCTGGCCGGGCATATGGCCATAGGCCACAACCGGTACTCGACTACCGGTATGTCC
>DAOVNN010000304.1 GCA_030630165.1 Candidatus Krumholzibacteriota bacterium | reverse complement strand
TGTCGGCGGCCAGTATATCGAGAATCGCCGACGCCGCCTCGTATTTGGTCACAAGGTCCGTCCCGGCGATCTTTTCAGTACCTTTGAATATAGTAACACTGTTCGTGTCGGTATCGAAACCTGTTTGGCCGCCTATCATGTTCAGGACGACGTAGTCGCAACCCTTCGCCTTCGCCTTCCTGCGCGCCGAGGCCTCTCCGTTATCGCTCTCCAGGGCGAAGCCGACTACCACCTGGCCGGCTTTCTTTTTTCCGGCGAGCCCGGCAAGGATGTCGGCTGTCGGCTCGAGGTCGAGCGACATGGCGGACCTTTCCCTCCTGATCTTTCCGCTCAATTTCTTCGAGGGGGTATAATCGGCGACCGCGGCCGCCATGATCAGCATGTCACATCGCGGGAATGCCTTCGTGACGGCTTTCTTCATCTCCGCCGAGCTGCCGATGCGGGTGACAGCGCTTACCGCGGGAGGAGCGACATCCACCGGCCCGTGGATCAGCGTCACTTCCGCGCCGAGCTCCTTCGCGCGCCGCGCGAGGGCGAACCCCATCTTCCCGCTCGAGCGGTTTGAAATATAGCGTACCGGGTCTATGTCCTCCTGCGTCCTTCCCGCCGTAACGAGCACGCGGACACCTTCAAGCGGTCTATGGCCGAAGGATGATTCAAGTCTCAATAATATCTCTTCGGGCTCGGCCATCCGGCCGGCGCCCCTCGTGCCGCAGGCAAGGTCTCCCTCGCCCGGCTCGATGATATACCTGCCATCGCCGATGACGGTGCCGATGTTGCGTCTGACGGCGGGGTTGTCCCACATGCCGTCGTTCATCGCCGGGGCGAGCCATACCGGGCACCGGACGGCGCAGACGACCGTCGAGGGGAGATCGTCGGCGATGCCTCCGGCGACTTTTCCGATGAAATCAGCCGTGGCCGGCGCGATGACGACTGCATCGGCCCATACGGCGAGGTCGACATGCTCGACCGGCGCGTCCATGCGCGAGGCGAACATCTCCATTGGAACGGGATTCCCCGAAAGGACTTCGAATGTAAGTGGAGTAACGAACCTGGTGGCCGCGTCCGTCATCAGAACCCTGACGACCGCACCTGCCCGCACGAGCAACCTGACGAGAAAAGCGGACTTGTAAGCGGAAATTCCTCCGGTGACGACAAGAAGGATCTTTCTGTCTTCGAGGCCACCTTCCCCCTTACTCCTGCTCCTCCTGCTGCTCATACTTGAATTTCACTTTCCCGTCGATCGTGCGCTTGATCGCGATAGTGGTAGGTTTTTCGTCGAACTCTTCCCCGGAGAGCCTGATGAGTGTGTTTATCCTGCGGGCCTCTTTGGCAATGACCCTGATGGCTTCGTATCTGTTGTCCATCTTTTCCAGTATCTTTTCCATTGATGCAGTCTCCATCCATTAACCTCTCAGTCTCAAGCAGCAGTTCCCCTCATTTCGCCATCCGGAACAGAGACACGACACCCCGGGCGCCGCCGGCGTCCTCACGAATGCCTCTCCGGCCGGAATTTGTTGGAACATATATTACTAATACAAATCCGGTGATTTATCAATACCTATATCAATATGGGAGTTCAGACCCCTTCGGTGCCCCTTTTGGCCCCATCGGTGCCTCTCCTCATCGATTCGACCCTGATTATCCCCAGCACCTCGCTGACGCACCTGTCGAGCTCGTCGTTAACGACCCTGTAATCGTAGCATTCTGCCGATTCGAGCTCTCTGCGGGCGTTTGCGAGGCGTTTCAGGATGACATCCTCATCATCCGTCCCCCTGCCCCTCAGCCGGGTCTCCAGGATCTCGTCAGATGGCGGGAGTAAAAATATCAGCACAGCCCCGGGACGGGCAGTTTTAACGCTTCTGCCCCCCTGGACATCTATCTCGAGAAGAACGCTCCTGCCCCCGGCGAGCTGCCGTTCGACCTGCTTCACCTCGGTGCCGTACAGGTTGCCGTGGACCTCGGCCCATTCGAGGAGACCGCCTTCGTCGCGTCTGGCGGCAAACTCCTCAGGCGATACGAAATGGTAGTCCTCACCGTCCACGTCACCGGGCCTCGGATTCCTCGTGGTCAGCGAGACCGACCTGACCAGCCCGGGCGCTTTTTCGAGCACAGTTTCCGCGACCGTCGACTTGCCGACACCCGAAGGGCCGGAAATCACTACGATCAGGACCTCTCCCTCTGCCATTAAATCCCGTCCCGTTACTCGAGGTTCTGGACCTGTTCCCTTATCTTCTCGATCTGCTCCTTGACTGCGAGGCAGTCCCTGATGATCCTCGGGTCAGCCGACTTGTTTCCCATCGTCGTAGCTTCGCGGTGGATCTCCTGGAGCAGGAAGGTGAGTTTCTTCGATACCTCGCCGCCCTTGTCGAGCGCCGAGCCGAACTCGCCGAGGTGGCTGTTGAGCCTTACGAGTTCCTCGGAGAAATCGGTCCTGTCGGCGAGCGCCGCCGCCTCGATGGCCCACCTGTCGTCCCTGACTTCACTCTTGCCGAGGAGGTTCGTCAGGCGCTTGCGCGCCCTCTCGAGCGTCTGTTTCAGCGCCCCGGTAGCCCGCTTCTCGATCTTCACGGTGATCCTTGAGATATCCTTGAGGCGCTTCTGCATGTCGAGTTGAAGCGTCTTTCCCTCCCTGTTCCTCATATCAGCCAGCTTATCCACTGACTCGGCGAGGGCCTTTTTCAGGCCGGCCTTGAGCTGGGCGGGAGGGATCGTGTCTATCTCCGGTTTGAACATGTCGGGCAGCATGAGCAGAGTGCCTATCTCGAGATCCCCGGGGATCCCTTCCTTCCTGGCAAACGAGGTCAACTCCCTGTATGTCTGCCTCAGGAGCTTCCTGTTGACCGCCGACGTCGAGGAATCGGCGCCCTTGTCGAAGACGACATTGACGTAGACGTGACCGCGCCTGACCTTGCGCCTCACAGCCTTCTCTATATCCCTCTCGAATCCGTTCAGCGGCCTCGGGACCCTTATCGAAAAGTCGATGAACCGGTGGTTCACCGTCCGTATCTCGACATCGATCTTTCCGCCGCCAACCGGCGCGGAGCCCTTCCCGTACCCGGTCATGCTCGTCACCATCTGATATTCTCCTTCCAGATTACATCCACTTTTGGCGTGATATTACAGTCATCCGTTCCCATTGTCTACACAATCGATGGGGGTTCAGTTTGACTTGAGCCCTCCCGACACTTATGCTTCCGCCGTGAACTCATTGACTGCATACGTACTTGCCCTCGAGCTCGATCGCCTTCTGAAGGAAAGGACCGTCGAGTCGGCCCTGAAATTCGCCGGGGGGATGACGATCGCCTTCTCGGGCGAGGGCCGCCGCTTTCTGCACCTCGTCAGCGTGGGAAGGGAATCGGAGATCATCCTCGCGGAGGACCGGCTTCTTCCCGAAAATGTGTCGAGACCGTTTTTAGGCGACCTGACCGGCGCTGCGGTCGTATCGGTCGAACCTCTCGGTCTCGATCGCGTTATCCTGATAAGATTCAACGAGAAGAACAGCTGGGGCGAGAGCAAAGTACTGACCCTCCGGATAGACGTCTCCCCCGTATTCCCCAGCGCCGCCCTCTTCAGGGAAGGGAC
>DAOVNN010000300.1 GCA_030630165.1 Candidatus Krumholzibacteriota bacterium | reverse complement strand
GGGACCGACACCCACGCCGCTGCCGTCGTTGGCGACACTGTCGGCGATCCCTTGAAGGATACGTCAGGACCGAGCATGAACATCCTCATCAAGCTGATGGCTGTTGTGTCGCTCGTATTCGCGCCGCTGTTCATGTAGCGTTCGGATCCGACACGAGACACAGAGCGGGCTCCCGAAAAAGGGAGCCCGTTTTTTATTTCAACTCTTTCGGTATTTACACCATTACCCCGGTGGCATAGACTTGTTAAGAGATCCTGAACATCACGATATGGATGGAGGTGACCGTGGCATTCACGATAGGCATCCTGGGGCTGCCGAATGTTGGAAAATCAACGCTGCTCAACGCGCTCTCCCACGCTGGAGCGGAGGCGTCGAACTATCCTTTCTGCACGATCGAATGCAACCGGGGGGTCGTCGAGGTACCGGACGCCAGGCTCACGAAGCTTGCCGGGATCCTCGAGCCGAAAGAAGTAATACCATCGACCATAATATATGTAGATATCGCCGGCCTCGTTGAAGGGGCGAGCAGGGGCGAAGGGCTCGGCAACAAGTTCCTCCATCACGTCAGGGAGGCGACGATCCTCGCCCATGTCCTTCGCTGCTTCGAGGATCCGGACGTCAGCCATGTCATCGGTGATGTCGATCCGGGGAGGGACGCGAGTATCGTAGAGACGGAGCTATTTCTTTCCGACCTCGAGAGGGTCGCCTCATGGCTCTCGAAAGAGAAGGTGAGGTCAAGGGCTCTGAAAAAAGGAGAGCGGGGAGACCTCGATTTTCTTGAATCTGTCAGGAACAAGATCGCGGCGGGAGAGAAGATAGACAGAGAGAGTGTATCGGCCAGGAATCTCGAACTCTTCGATAGTCTCCAGCTGCTCAGTTCAAAACCGGTGATATACGTGCTTAACGCAGGCGAGGACGATGACACCGGCGGATGCGGTGAAGCCACGGCGCGATTCGGAGAGGAACGGGCCATCTCTATCTCGGCCCGCCTTGAGAAGGAACTATCCGAACTTCCACAAGAGGATCGCCTGGAGTTCATGAAGGAGATGGGTCTCTCCGGCGAGGCTAGGGACAGGTTCGTCGAAAAGTGCCATACGCTGCTCGGAATGATAAGATACTATACATCAGCCCACGGAAAGCTGCAGGCCTGGTCGATCCCGATGGGAACGAAAGCGCCTGCCGCAGCGGGAAAGATACATAGCGATATGGAGAAGGGGTTCATCAGGGCCAGGGTGATGAGTTACGACGATCTTGTAGAGTACGGATCCGAAGCCGAGGTACAGCACCACGGTCATCTGAGGACCGAGGGGCACGAGTACGTCATCGGGGACGGTGACGTCATCGAGTTCATGTTCAACAGGTGAATCATGACGGGCAGAGGACACGAAACACTGGAACATACGGCCGACATGGGTCTCCGGGGCTGGGGAGGTACGCCGGCGGAGGCCTTCGAGGAGACGGCTCTTGCCATGTTCGATCTCATGATCGACAAGAGCGGTATCTCCGCGGAAGACGATTACTCCCTTTCAATAGGCGGCAGGGACCTGACAGGCCTGTTGATAGAATTTCTCAATGAGCTCCTGTCGCTTGCTGACGTCGAGGATTCCGCGTTCGTTTCCATCAGTATCGAAAGACTCCAGGGAGAGGGAGAGGAGTGGGATCTCGATGCGGTCATCGGTGGCATCCCCCGGGGGAAATGCCGAAAGAACCTTCTTTCCGAGGTTAAGGCCGCGACATGGTACGGGGCGTCGGTCGACCGGGAGGGCGGCGGCCTCTGGGTAGCCGGATGTGTGGTAGACCTGTGAAAGTTCAAGTCGAGAAGATAGATGAATTTCTCTGGGAGATCCCCCGCTCCGGGAATATGCTCGTTCCGGGGCGAATCTACGCCGACGATGAATCAATGACATTCCTGCTCGAGGAAAGCAGCACGAAGCAGTGGGACGCGCTCGCTCAGGTGCGCAATGTCGCCTGCCTTCCAGGTATCGTCGGTGCGTCGATGGCCATGGCGGATATCCATCCGGGCTACGGCTTTCCTATCGGGGGCGTCGGAGCTTTCGATCCCGGCGAGGGAGTGGTAAGCATCGCCGGCGTCGGATTCGACATCAACTGCGGGGTCCGGTCGATGGTCATCGATATCACGAAAGAGAGGATTGAACTCAACCGGGAAAGAGTAGCTGAGGAGCTTTTTAATTCAGTGCCTGCCGGAGTGGGATCAAAGGGAGAATTCAGGCTATCCGTACCCGAGATAGACAGGATCCTGACTGAAGGAGCGGCATTCGCGCTGGAGAGGGGGTATGGTGTTGAGGAGGATCTCGAGTATGTCGAAGAAAGGGGGACGGTCGCAGGAGCGGATCCCTCAGCTGTCAGCCCGAGGGCGAAGGAGCGGCAGCTCAGACAGGTCGGAACGCTTGGCTCCGGGAACCATTACCTCGAAGTGCAGTATGTCGATGAGATATACGACGAAGAGGCAGCCTCGTCATTCGGCCTGATACCGGACGGGATCGTAGTCAGCATCCACACGGGCAGCAGGGCTCTGGGGCATCAGATCGGAACGGACTACCAGAGCGTATTGAGACAGGCATCACAGAAGTACAAGATCCCACTCCCGGAGAGCGAACTGATAGCGGCGCCGATACAGAGCCCGGAGGGGAGACGGTATATTTCGGCGGTCAGGGCAGGGATAAACTGCGCATTCGCGAACAGGCAGGCGATATCAGGGCTGGTGCGCGATGCTTTTAAAAGGCTCTTCAGGCTGAGCGACGGAGAGATCAGGACACTCTACGAGGTCGGACACAACAACCTGAAGATGGAAACACACGATACCGCAGAGGGACTCAGGAACCTTCTCATTCACAGAAAGGGCGCGACGAGGGCGTTCGCCGCCGGGCGTGACGAAGTGCCGGAGAGATATCGCCGAGTGGGGCAGCCCGTGCTCGTCGGGGGAACGATGGGGACCTCTTCGTTCATCCTTGTCGGGACCGAGCAGGGGATGACGGAGACATTCGGCAGCGCTATCCACGGGGCGGGCAGGGTGAAGTCGAGAAAAAAGGCGCTGAGGGACTACCGCGGCAACGATGTGATAGATGACCTGGCCTGTTCAGGTATCCTCATCCGTACGCGCAGCAGGAAAGGCGCCGCGGAGGAAGCGCCCGGCGCGTACAAGGACGTTGAACGGGTAGTGGCGATCATGGAAGGCGCAGGCGTGAACAGGCGTGTCGCGCGACTGCGTCCGATGATCTGTATCAAGGGATGACCCCGCCCGTTAATGCGATATCTTTTCAGTGTTTACAAACGGGAACGGGACTGGTAAAATGGTGTTTAATTAATGTGAACGATAGATATGAGGCACCAGACGCAGGATTGCTTCAGATGCCCCGCAGAAACTTGAAGACCGTATTCGCGGCGATATCCCCTGTAATCGTCATGATCGCTGTGGCGGGCGCGCTTTCAGGCGTGCACGCGAAGGAGTGGAGCGCCCGGTCGAACGGCGGGATGGTCTCGTCGGCCTGCCCGGAGGCGACCGCTGCAGGTGTCCGTGTGCTCGAGGCAGGCGGAAATGCTGTTGACGCAGCGATCGCAGTCGGATTCGCGCTGGCTGTCAGCTATC
>DAOVNN010000259.1 GCA_030630165.1 Candidatus Krumholzibacteriota bacterium | reverse complement strand
CTGTCGATGGCCGATGGCGCCATTCTGCTTGTAGATGCCTCCGAGGGGCCACTGCCGCAGACACGCTTTGTGCTTAAAAAGACCCTCGAAGCGGGACTCAAGGTCATCGTAGTGGTGAACAAGATCGACCGGAAGGACGCGCAGATCAGCCAGGTGCTCAACGATATCTACGATCTCTTCATCGATCTGGGCGCCGGTGACGAACAGATAGATTTCCCCGTTCTCTACGCCATAGGCCGCGACGGGATCGCCAAGAGGACACTGGAAGAAGAGACGGACAATATTCACCAGCTGCTCGATACTATAATCGACGAGATCCCGGCCCCGGCCTACGATCCGGATGAGCCGTTCCAGATGCTCGTCTCCGATCTCGGATATTCGGATTTTCTCGGCCGGCTGGCGGTGGGCAGGATCATCAACGGCACGGTCAGCTCGAACAAGCTCCTCGTCTGCATCAACGAAAAGGGAGAGCAGGTCCCTCTGAAGGTGACGAAACTGCAGAAGTACGAGGGCATGTCGTACCAGCCGGCTGAATCGGCCGACGCGGGCGATATCGTGGTCCTCGCCGGGATAGATGACGTCAAGATAGGCGATACCATCTGCACGAGGGAGCAGCCGAAGGCGCTGAAACGTATCACTGTCGACGAACCGACTATCTCGATGCGGTTCACGATCAACACCTCTCCGTTTAGCGGTCAGGAGGGTCGTTTCGTCCAGTCTACCAAGATTCGCGAGCGCCTCTTCAAGGAGACCCTGATGAACGTCGCGATCCAGATGGAGGAGGACCGCAACAGTGACAGTTTCATAGTGAAGGGACGTGGGGAGTTCCAGATGGCCATCCTGATCGAGACGATGAGAAGGGAAGGCTTCGAGTTCTGCGTGGGACGCCCGCACGTCATATATAAGTATAAAAACGGGAAGAAGCTCGAGCCGATCGAACGCCTTTTCGTCGACTGCGAGGAAGAATATCTCGGTGTTGTCACCGAGAAGCTGGCGAAGCGCAAAGCGAGGATGACCGACATCATCCACGACGACAGCGGCCGGGCCAGAGTCGAATTTTCGGCCCCTTCAAGGTCATTGATAGGATACCGGGATGAGTTTCTCACAGACACGAAGGGAACCGGCGTGATGAACTCGTACTTCGCCGGGTTTGAAGAGTACAGGGGTGATTTTATCACTCGTCAGACCGGGTCGATAGTCGCTGACAGGCAGGGGAAAGCCGTAGCCTACGCCCTTTTCAACCTCGAAGCGCGTGGAAGGCTGTTCGTGAAGCCGGGAGATCCCGGATACGAGGGAATGATCGTCGGAGAGCACAACAGGGAAAACGATATCAACGTCAACCAGGCGAAGGAAAAGAAGCTTTCGAATATGAGAGCATCTGGAAAAGACGTCGCCGTGGTCCTGACTCCGGTCAAGCCGATAACGATAGAAAGAGCGCTTAACTTTATCCGCGACGACGAGATGGTAGAGATAACGCCGAAATCGATCCGGCTGAAGAAAACTATCCTTTCCGCCATGACGAGAAGGACCCTCAAGCCCGATTCGTTAGCCAGCAATGGTCAGATCCCGGCGTGAACCGTCGAGAGACGCTTACTTTGATTTCTTCTCTCTTCTTTTTTCCTTCAGGGTCTTTGTAGATTTTTTCTTGGGCTCTTTCTTGGGTTTTCTTTCCTTGCCCATGATCTCACCTCTCAATCTTTATCAACAGGCAGTTCCCGGATTCCAGGTTGACGACATTATTATATTCCATTCTCCCTCATTCCATCAAACAGATAATTTCCAGTAGATGCTTGCAGGATACCTGTCCCCCCCTCTAAGATGAAGAAGGAACGAACGAAAGGGGCTTGGTCATGAACAGGTATTCGCGCAGAGAATTCCTCGAGATCTCATTTGCCGCCGCGGCAGGGGCTGCATTGCTGCCCCTGCCGGGTTGCGGCTCTTCCTCGGAATACGAGGGTGTGCTGGAGGTACCCGATGGGGGATACCCGATCATAGAGGTATCCGGGTCGCACTACGAGATCGGGAGGCAGATCGGTGCGGCGATGAAGAAAAGAATCACCGGCTATCTCCGCTATGCCGATGATTACAGGAACAGCGTCGACTACCTCGAAGGGGAGGGGACGGAGATTCTCGGCAGGATGCTCTCTCATGCGAGGGCTTCCTTCCCGCACCTCGTGGAAGAACTCGAGGGGATGGCGGAATCGCTCGAGATCCCCTTCATGAGACTCTTCGCATTCAACTGCAGGTCCGAGATCAAGATGCTGCAGGACCCGCCGGGCTGTTCTACTATTGCCCTCAAAGACGGAAACCAGGCGATACTCGTCCACAACGAAGACGGCAACGACCTCAATATCGGCAGGATGTTTCTTGCCAGGATCACGCCTCCGAGCGGCACGGTCTTTCTCGCGTTTATATATCCGGGACTTCTTCCGGGCAACGGCCCCGGGCTGAACCAGAACGGTATCGTGCAGACGACGAACTACATCCAGCCTCGAAGGGTCGCCGACGGGATCCCGCGATATTTCATAAGCAGGGCTATATTCGAGGCGAAGAGCCTGGAACAGGCAGTCTCGCTGGCGACAATGGAGCCGAGGGCTTTTCCTTTCCATCACAACCTCGTCTCCCTTGGCGACCGGCGCATCCTTTCGGTCGAGACCGCCGCCTGGCCGGAGCACAGGCATGACATCATGGAGGTCGAAGGATTCTACATCCACACCAACCACTTTCTTCATCCCGCGATGGTCGAGGGCGGAGAGACTGGAGAGCGGCCGTTCGACGTTCCCTACATCTCGTCGACGACGAGGATGGAGGTGCTCAACCAGGCAGTAGAGAACGGGGGAGAGCCTTCTGATGTTTCGGGGATACTCGGACTGCTGTCGCTCCACGAAGGCCGGCCCTACAGCCCCTGCCGCCATCCGGAAGGGGACGTACGCGGCGTAACGCTCGGGACCGCCGTCTTCCAGTCGCCCGAAAAGAGCATGACTCTTTTCCATGGAAATCCGTGCCTGGGACTCAAGAGAGAACACAGTCTGTAGCACTGAGTCATGTAAGGTGTATCCGGGCTTCGACGGGGCGGACGCTCAGAATTTCATCCCGATGATGATTCCCAATTTGTTGGTTCTGGCCAATTCCGCCGCTTGCGGCACTCTGGCATAATCGATTCTGCCTGTAAAATTCCTATACTCCAGTCCAAACCCCAGGCCGAAAGTCGAGCCGCTGATATTCCCTGACTCGTATTCCCAGTATCCTGTACGGAGGAATATCAGCTGAAGGATCGCGACCTCTATTCCGTAGTTAGATTCATCGGATCTTTCTTCGGAACCCTCTTCTGTGTGATCCAAAATATCGAAATTTCCGGCCAGTGTTATAATCGGCCCAAACCAGTCATCATAGTCATCCATGCGAGGTGACTCCAGCCTGACGCCGGCCCCGTAACGCACTGCCGACGGCATCGGAATCGTCTGGTATGAACTCGTAAATGTAAAGTCGTTGCCATTATTCAGGAAACTGGTGCCGATGCTTCCCGTGAGGGTGTATCCCTCGGCGATTGGAAACGCGGCCTGCATTAATATGCCGAAATCGAGCGCTACCTCATCGGACTCATTCGCAACGCCCTCCAATGTGCCCCAGGCGGGTGCGAGATTCAACTTGGTGGGCTTGACAGACAGGCCGATTCCGGCGCTGAATACCTCGTTGATTATCAGGCCGCAGGCAAGGGAGTAGCTCAAAGTATACTCGCTGGATGATGCCGTACCGAGTTCCTCGGGGGTGATACCGGCTACTGTCCATTCTCCGTAGTCCAGCTTCTGGTATCTCAGGCTTCCGCCTAATCCCAGCTCGAGGGATTCACCCAGCTTGATACGGGTACCTCCGGAAATTCCCAGGCTCCCTGTATAGACATCGCTCGCGAGATCGGGAACAAGCTGGCTGTAAAACCCCGACAGGTAAATCCCATTGATAAATGAAATGTTTGACGGATTGTAATAGGCATTGGACGGATCCGAGGCATCGGCTACACCGGATATTCCCATCCCGTAAGACCGGGCGCTCGGACTGAGAATATGTACTGTGCCGGCTCGCACTCCTTGCGCTGTATTGAGCAACAGAAAGGTCACCGTCATCAATACGGCGGAAAACCGGCTTTTGAATCGATATGTCACAATCGCCTCCCTGCTCTGGTAGACATCGTATAGACAGGCGTATACCCGGAGCTACCCATGTTTCTTCTTGATCTTCGCCCAGCTGTCCCGGAGCGGGACAGTGCGGTTGAAGACCAGGGCGTCGGTCGTCGAATCGATATCCTCGCAGAAGTAGCCGTGGCGCAGGAACTGAAAGTGCCTGCCCGGTTCCGATTCCTTCAGCGAGGGCTCGACCTTGCAGTGCGCGAGTTCCTCGAGCGCGTCTGGGTTGACG
>DAOVNN010000201.1 GCA_030630165.1 Candidatus Krumholzibacteriota bacterium | reverse complement strand
AGTCTGCCTTCCGCGGGGACGGCGCTGCGTTCGACCCTCCTTATCACTATCTGTGTGAAAAGGAACCATATCGTCATCACAACCACCCCGAAAGCCCAGACAATAAGCAGGGCCTCGGACCAGTGTATGCTTCCCAGATTGAATCCAGATGCCGCTCCGGCAGCGGAAGACGACGCGCGGTCCGGCTGCACAGGACCGACCGCCATCTCCTTGCCCGATTCGGATCCGGGATTCTCATAGGAGTAGGCGCCCGAAGGCCCTCCTATCCCGGGAATTATCGAAAGGTTCCAGACCGGCGAAAACGCCGCCATGACAGGCATCAGTATCAGACCCGCCAGGGCAGCGACCCATATCATCTTCCTCGCATACGCCGAAAGACCGCGCATGAGAAGAGTAGCTATTCCCGCTATTCCGCAGACAATACCGACCTTGAGAGAAATCCCCGCGAAGACCTCGAGGAATCCATACCGCGGAGTGCCGGAGATCAGGTCCATGAAGAAGATTTCCATGTTACCTTCCCTCCTTCCTCGACTTCTCGATCAGTTCGATGATCGATGCGGCCTCCTCCTCGGAGAGCTTCCCCTCCGATTCCTTCAGGATCGACATGACGGCGCTCGCCTCGGCCCCCTTGTAGAAGGTGTCGAGGACATTGTACAGCGCTGTCTTTCTCGCTTTTGTCAGTGGAATTGTCGGGTAGTAGATAAACCGTCCCTTTTCCCGTTCGTGGCTCAGGAAACCCTTGTCCTCCAGAACGCCGAGCATCGTACGCACAGTGGCGTTGACCGGCTTGTCCGGAAGGGCCTCCATGACCTCCACCGCACTGACCTTTCCCTGGCGGTAGACGATCTGCATGATCTGCCTTTCCCGCCTGGTAAGATCTCCAAGTTGTGGTGTCTTGCTCATGAGACAGTCCGCTCCCTTCGTTTCATCGCGCGGTCCCGGTACGGACCGTTCCGGTTCCGCATAATTAATTGTAGATCGACTCAACATGTTAAATCTATCACATGAGAAGTATTTAACACTTTTTGACTCCTGTCAAGAGGAATAATGATAAATGTTAATTTTTTCTCATATTGGGAATACGACCGGGCGGTAAGGAAGTTCCGGGTAAAAAGAAGTTTTTATTCTGTCAGGGAAGCGTTGTCGATAATACCGCCGCCGATGACGACATCGTCGCGGTAGAGGACGACCGACTGGCCGGGGGTCACCGATTTCTGAGGTTCGTCAAATCGGACCTCGAGGACATCGCCTGATAAACTGAACTCGCACGATTCGGGACCATGGGCGTACCGGATCTTGCCGTCCGCCCTGCCTCCCGTCTCGCCGGGAAGGAAATTGACCGGCTTCGCCGTCAGCCTGTCGGAGAAGAGATGCCTCTCTTCTCCTGCGACGACGGTGTTGGTCTCCGGATCGATAGAGATAACATACAGTGGGGCCGGTGCGCTGATGCCGAGGCCTCGCCGTTGTCCGATCGTGTAGTTGAATATGCCTTCGTGCCTGCCAAGGATCTCACCGCTGACTGAAACGATGTCACCAGGCACCGGCTCGATCCCCCGACTCTCGAAGAAGGCAGCGCCACCCCCTTCGGGCCAGAAACATACATCCTGGCTCTCCGACTTCTCCGAAACCTTGAGCCCGGCCTCCGCCGCGATCTTCCTCACCTCGTCCTTCGTGAGATCTCCCAGGGGAAAGAGCACCTTGCCCAGCCTCGCCCTGTCGACCGAGTAGAGGAAATATGTCTGATCCTTGGTCCGGTCATTCGGTCTTGCCAGAGCAGGCACTCCTCCCTCATAGGCGATCTTCGCGTAATGTCCGGTGGCAAGGAGGTCCATCCCCGACGCAGCGAGGCTGTCGACGAGCGCCCTGAACTTGATGTGCTCGTTGCAGAGGATGCACGGATTGGGCGTCCTCCCCTTCAGGTATTCATCGACAAAAGGCCCGATGACCTGTTTCTCCATCTCGCCGCTCATCGAGAGAACGTGATGCTCGATCCCGAGGTCCCTGCAGACCTTCCGCGCGTCGGTGATATCCTCGGGGCTGCAGCATTTCTTCCCGCCTCCCGCCGACTCGGCGGAGATGCACATTGTGATGCCGGAGACATCGTACCCGTCACGCTGCAGCAGGATAGCAGCGACGGAGGAATCGACTCCCCCGCTCATCGCGACCAGCACCCTATTCTTATCGGCGTGATTCATCATACAACAAGTTAGTACATCAGGAGTGGCGTGTTCCAGTCATTTGAAGGGAATGCAGGCTGGTCACGATCAGGATCTATTCCAGCCCGAGCTCTTCTATCGCCACCCTGATGAACTCGGCCAGCGACCAAGCCTGACTCGCCGCCCCGCCGAACTCCTCCTTGCCCGGAATGAAGCGCCCGTCCCTTATCTCCCTCAGGGAACCGGTGCATCCCTCCTCGAGGATCTCTGTGATCATCGGGGCGAAGAGCTCGCGCGCCGCCTGCTTTTCGCCGGCCGCGACCATGCATGAGATCGCGGGGCCCGCCAGCCATACCCATACATCGCCGTTGTGATATGCGGCGTCGTAGTAGTAGTTGTCCAGATCGAGGTGGAGCGATTTGAAATCGGGATCTGCCGGGTCGAGCGAGGTCACGCCGTGCGGAAGTATAACAGTCTCCATCGCCGTCGAGACGATCTCCCTGAACTGAAGCCAGGTGACGAGCTCGGCAAACTCGGGCATCTCGCCGAGCCGGAAAGAGTCCATCAGGTCGAGCATCTTGAGGGTGTCGAGGTAGACCCAGAGGGCAAGCAGAGCGTTGGGCCTTATCTGTGTATCTGCTGAACCATCAGTGTTGAGATGGTCGTGTAGATATTTCCTGTCCTCCCACCAGTAGCTGCTCCTGAACGACTGGGCAAGCATCTCGGCGCGTGCCATCCATGTGTCGGCAATACTGCCGGTGTCCTCTCCCGCTTCCGATACAGCTTCGGCCCACTGGGATCCCACGACCAGCCCGTGATGGAAAAGTACCTGCAGTTCGACTGCCCTGTCGCCGCGCGGCGAGAAAGGATTATGTTCCCCGCCGGCGTCCATCCATGTCTCTCCGTCACCATGCTTGAGGAATCCCCGATGGTCGACCGCCTTCTCGAGCGCGCCGTCGATCGCCAGCTTTATCCTCGGCCATGCCTCGAGGAGAAATGCCTCGTCTTTCGTCGCGAGGTAGTACTTCCACGCTGCGCGGACGAACCACCAGGTGCCATCAACGCCGGCGTACTGGAGATTGTCGGGATTAACGATGTTGGGCATCCTGCCCAGCCTGTCACTGTCGGGATCGGTCTGCTGATACGCCATGAACGAAGTAAGTATCTCCCTCGCCGTCTCGAACTCCCCGGTCGTAAGGCACGCTCCGGGAAGGCAGATGAACGAGTCCCTCCCCCAGTAGTTGGGAAACCAGTGGAAGCCCGCGTAGATGCCCCTCCCCCTCTGGTTCATGATGAGGTTGTCCATCGAGGCACGTGCCCAGCAGTATGCCTTTACGCTCAGATAATCTCCCTGCGGGACCGGAGGGCTCAGCGGCTGTCCCTCCCGCGGTATATCTTCATTCCTTGTTATTGGCGGCCTGATTACCGGAGGCCGCGGTTCAGGAGGCCTGATTCCCTTGACGGGAGGCTCGGGCAGACTGCCGTTGATCTTCCAGTCGATCCTGTTGAATTTCGCGATCTTCAGCTCGATCCTCTGCTCGAGGATCCTTTCCGCCTGCTCGACAGCTTCGTCCTCGGTCACGCCGAGCCCGAAGGCAAAGACGACCTCCCTGACCGATCCTGCATGAGGCTTGAAGGTGAACCTGCCCGGCGAGAATGGCGAACTCCTTCCCATCGCCTTCCTTGCCATGTCGGTGGAATAGCTTCTGCCCTCGAACCTCTCGTTCGGCTCAAACTCCATCTCCGTATCGCTCTTGATCGCTATCCATCGGGGCCTGCCCGGCTCGAACGGGTCGTCCATGCGTGATATAAGGAGAACATTGTTCTTCTTCTCCCAGAAGATCCTGTAGTCGGGCTTCGGGTCGTCCCAGATGAACCTCATGTCCACCCAGGGAACCAGGGAACAGGAGTCCCCAAGCATGCCGGCGAACCTGACGGCCAGGCCGTTCTCCTCGTCGGGGAGCATGATCTCCTCGATGACCTGGTTTAGTTCGTACCATCTGTATAGTGTGTGTGGATATGCCCTTGCGAGTTTCACATCATCCGGATTCAGAAGTGTTTTACCGTTATGAAAATCCCACGAGTCGAGGTATTCGTGCATCGCGCAATAGAGTCCGTGATAGCTGCGTCTGTGCCTGGAGTTCGTCTCGCAGCTGAAATGGGTAGCGACCTTGTTGGTCGTGATATATTCCCTCGAATGGCCGCCCGCGATCCTGATCTCCCACCTGCCGCGGACATCGAGCGGTTCCTCTACGAGCGTTTCTCCTGTAACATCCTCTTCCATCTCTTTTGCGCTCCATGTCCTTGCGCCGGAGCACCCGGCAGCCATGACCAGCACTGCCAGAACGGCGATCGTATATATCCTGTTCATCTTACCCCCTTGTCATGGGCATCTTACCCGATAGACACCGGTGCGGCAACAATTCCTATACGCTTGACGGACAATCCGCCTGCGTTGTACAGTCCCCGTGAAAGGAAATCTCCATGGCAAAAGTAGAGTTCAAGGACGTAGACAAGATCTATCCGGGCGATGTAAAGGCCGCCTCCGATATCAATCTCATTGTCGAGGACAAGGAACTTCTCGTCCTCGTAGGCCCATCGGGATGCGGTAAATCGACGGTACTGAGGATGGTCGCCGGCCTCGAGGAGGCAACGAACGGACATATCTTTTTCGACGGCACCGACGTCACCGACCTGCCGCCGAAGGAACGCGACATCGCGATGGTCTTCCAGAACTACGCCCTCTACCCCCACATGAATGTCTTCGACAATATGGCCTTCGGCCTCAAGCTCCGAAAGCATCCGAAGGAAGATATCGGCGACCGCGTCCGCGAGGCGGCGCAGGTACTCGGGATAGACAATCTCCTCGAGCGCAAGCCCAAGGCCCTTTCCGGCGGCCAGCGCCAGAGGGTGGCGCTCGGAAGAGCGATTGTCCGCAAGCCGAGCGTCTTCCTCTTCGACGAGCCGCTGTCTAACCTCGACGCGAAGATGCGCGTCCAGATGCGCACCGAGATCCGCAAGCTCAACCTCGACATCCAGACGACGATGATCTACGTCACGCACGACCAGGTAGAGGCGATGACACTGGGCGACAGGCTCGCCGTTATGGACGAGGGGACGATCCAGCAGGTCGGCACCCCGATCGATCTATACAACAGACCGGTGAACAGGTTCGTCGGGTCGTTCATCGGATCGCCGGCTATGAACTTCGTCGAGGGAGAGATCTCAGGAGGCGATGCCCCTGAATTCAAGACTTCCTTTGCGACCCTGCCCGTACCCGAAAGGTTCAGGTCAGCGCTGGACGGAGGAAAACTGACACTCGGCATCCGGCCCGAGGACCT
>DAOVNN010000004.1 GCA_030630165.1 Candidatus Krumholzibacteriota bacterium | reverse complement strand
GCCCTTATTCATGCCGACAGGCCGCAGTTCGACCCCGCCGTTGAAAAGATGCAGTTCCATGTCCTTGCCGGCGGCGATCCCGCGCCACCTCGCACCGACAGCCTTTTCCAGGTCGGCTGCCGTCTTTTCAGCGAGTCCCCGCCAGTGTACTGCGACACAGGCAGCCTTTATCTCGAGCCGGTCCTCGAAGCCCTCCGCTGCTGCCCATCCGGCCGCTTTCTCGAGGGCAGATGTGATATCGCCGTCGAGTTCCGGTCCTGAGTAGTTGCCGTCAGCGCTGAGTCTTTCCCATCCGTGACAGCCCCATACCTCGATTCCCTTCTCCAGTCCGAGAAGAGGGAGAAGGTCGGATATGGAGCGGCCGCTAACGATCACGGTCCTGCAGTCGGCTGAGGCAAGTGCCTCCACGAGCAGTTCCCTGATGCCGGGATACGGCACCGCCTCGTGCCGTTCGATATGGTGCGGAGAGAGGGTACCATCGTAATCGAGCATCAGCAGTCTTCCCTCCGAACAACCGAGTTGCTCGAGGAAAGCTGTCATATCTGTTCCTGAAGTGAGTATCTTCATCAGTTGGAGGCGCCTCCCCGGGCGCTATCTATTCGAGCTCTATCCTGTCACCGCGTCCGTGCAGCAGCGAGACCATGAGAGTGAGGTATTCGCGCAGGTGCCTGGTGAGGAGGAAGTTCTCGCGAACGAAGTTCCTTGCCTTCTCGCCCATTTCCTGGAGGAGATCTCTGTGGAAGAGAAGGTATCTCGCGCGAAGGGCCGCTCCCTCGGGCGTGTTTGACAGGAATCCCGTCTGATGGTTTACGACCTGGATCCTTATTCCCCCGGTATCCCCGCCGATCACAGGTTTCCCCTTCCACATGGCCTCAGTGACCGTCAGGCCGAAACCCTCCTTTAACGACTTCTGAAGAACAATGTCGGAAGCACGCTGAATGGCGTTTATCGAGCGGTGAGCGTCGGCGGGAAGGAGCATTATATGAATATCAGGATCGTCATTCGCCGCGGTCCGTACATCGTCGAGAACGGAAAGCGCTTCAGGGTCGTCGGTCGCTTCTCCGCCGGCAAGAATGAGTTGGAGTGTAGGGATAAATTTCTTTGTGAGCCTGTAGGCCCGGATCACACCGACCGGATCCTTGAATATGTCGAAACGGGAGACCTGGGTCATTATCGGGCGTTCAAGGTCGACGCCCAGGCCCGAGACGACCGATTCGATCTCGGACGGGTCAAGCTCGATGTTCTTCTCGCTGAGCGGGTCGATGCTGGGCGCGATCAGGTATTCGACATGAGGGAGGGGCTGGGCGAACGCGGCGAGTGAAAATATGCTGGCATCGTACCCTGAAACGAAGTTACGGAGGTATTTCCAGACAGGCCTGTACGGCCTGCTCGCGTCAATGTGGCAGCGCCATATCCACTTGCCTTTTCTGTCCGGACAGTAATCCAGGAGGGAGGCAGGTTGAGGATCATGGATGAACACTATGTCGGCGTCCTCGAGCTTTGAGCGCAGGTCTTCGGAATTACGACGATTGGTCTCTTCGTAATTCGTAAGGAGTGATCTCGGAATTTCGACCTTGTTTCCCTGCAGCGCGTTATGGAATCCCTTCGTGCATTTGAAGAAATCGGCGTCTCCTTCGATCACTTCCCATGAGACATCGATGCCGAGTTCCTTCTTCAGCGGAACCAGCTTGGCGAGGATCTCGGCTACTCCACCGCCCTTGCGCGTCGAGTTGACATGAATGACCTTGGCGCCTTTCAGGGGCGCGACGAGCTGCCGCAGCTGGTCGATGACGTCCGGTCCGCAAATCTCGGAATACTTGTCGAGTGCCGACCCCATTACCGCTCCTTCCCGAAGTAGTCCTTGAATATGTTGCTGAGCTGCTGCCTCAGTTCGGGCAGGGTCGAGAAGAACGGGTCGACATTGGAGAGAATGTCGCACAGGTCGCGATACTTGTCTTCGAATCCGTACAGCCACGCCCTGAAATCGTCCAGATGACCGAAAGTCCTCGTGCGCGCGTCAATGAAGTGGTAGAAGATGCTGCTTGATGTCATCTCCGGGACGACAGAGACAAGCTCGGCAGGTTTGACTATAGTCTTGCGTGCGCTGAACACCACTATCTGTGAAGTGATGAAATAGAACTGCTGATCTGTGCTGGCCCACAGGATGTGTTCGCTCTCGTCGAGCCGTTCCTCGATGATATCGAGCAGCTCCTGCTTCATCTCCTCGAAACGGTCGAAGGAGGTGGGATCGAGCATTCCGAGTCATTCGGCAAGCACCTTGTCGTGCAGGGCGTGTCTCGACCAGGCAGCGAAATCATTGTTGAATTCGGGATCGTCAAACCGCGGCCTGAGCTTTCCGGCCCAGAAATGATAAGCGATACTGCCCGGTACGACCGTCTCTATGTTGTCTCGCAGCTCCTTGAGGTTCTGCGCTTTCTGACCGGTAGCGATCGCCGAGAGTGCGCAATCCTTGATTTCAAACGGTTCGTGGGTTATCTTCTTTTTCGGCATTGTGTTATATGCCCCACTTCTGTTAATGACCTGAAACGCTCCGTCATGTTACGGAAATTCAACGGTGGTGTCAATCGCTTGTATCACCGGAGCTTCGCGATTATAATGGCAATGTCACACTTAACGAGCTCAAGGAGATAATGGAATGAAGGGAATCATACTCGCTGGCGGCCTGGGCACCAGACTGCACCCGTTGACCAAGGTGACGAACAAGCATCTTCTCCCCGTTTACGACAAACCGATGATCTACTACCCGATCCAGTCGATGATAAACGCCGGAATAAGGGATATCCTTATCGTGACCGGCGGCAATAACGCGGGAGATTTCCTGAAGCTGCTCGGCAACGGTTCCGACTTCGGTCTGGAGCATATCAATTACACATATCAGGACGGTGAGGGCGGTATCGCGGAAGCTCTCGGACTGGCGAAATATTTCGCCGGCAAAGACAGGATATGCGTGGTCCTCGGCGACAATATCATAGAGAAGAATTTCATCGCTGCAGCGGAGGCGTTCGGGAAACAGGAGAGCGGCGCCAGGATCCTCCTGAAGGAGGTCCCTGATCCGGAGAGGTTCGGCGTGCCGGTCCTCGAGGGAGAGAGGGTCGTCAAGATCGAGGAGAAGCCCGCCGATCCGAAATCGAACTATGCGGTGACCGGGATTTATATGTATGACAACACGGTCTTCGATATCATCTCGAAGCTGAAACCCTCTGACAGGGGAGAGCTCGAGATCACAGACGTGAACAACGCCTATATCGAGAGGGGCGATCTCGCCTGGGACGTGCTTGAAGGATGGTGGACCGACGCCGGCACATTCGAGTCGCTCATACGTGCCAACAGTCTTGTCGCCGAGACAGGGGCGAACAGGACAGATTGACCGTTCAGATGAACGTGGATGTGATGTAGTCCCTGAGAGCCTCCCGCCAGTCTCTCATGAGGTGAAGCCCGAGCAGGTCCAGAGCGTAGTTGCTCAGCGCTTCCATCCGAGGCCTCGGCGCGGGCAGCTCGAACTTTCCGGAAGAGACCGGGATCAGTTCACACTTCTCGATCCCGGTGATAGCGAATATCTCCCTGGCCAGTTCCAGCCGGTTGACGCAGCCCCTTCCGGCGCAGTGATAGCGGCCGTATCTGGCACCCAGTTCGTCATTCCCCAGGAAATCAAATAACGCACTGGAGAGGTCCACCGTATATGTCGGGGATCCGAAGGTGTCGTCGACTACCTCGAGTCTGTCCCTTTCCCTGCCGAGCTCGATGATCTTCGCGACGAATTTCTTGTCCTCAGGGCCTCCCCCGAATATCCAGCACGTGTTGAAGATATAGAAACTCTTGAGGTGTTTCCTTACCGCCAGCTCTCCCTCATATTTTGTGAGCCCGTATTTGTTGACCGGGTCGGGGGTGTCGTATTCGATGTACGGCCCGGGCTTGTGTCCGTTGTAGATCATTCCGGTGCTGATGTAGATCATCGTCGCGTCGCAGTCGGCGCAGGCGATGGCGACATTCTCCGTTCCGTCTGAGTTGATCCTGCGCGCCGTCACCGGATCGCTCTCGCATCTATCCACGTCGGTCATCGAGGCGAGGTGGATCACGATGTCGGGAGAGTATGATGTAATGTCTTTTTTTATCGCTTCGGAGTCGGTGATATCGAATTCGGGCAGATCGGTTCCCCTGACGTCATACGCAGTACTGAAAAGGGGTACGAGAGCGCTTCCGAGCATACCGTCAGCGCCGGTAACGTAGATCTTCTTCAAAAAGCATCACCTGCCGCGCTCAGCCGTCACTGCGCTCCCAGTCGTAAGGGATGTCATTGTCATGGGGATCGATCCTGAACTCGTCCGGATCATCGTAGGCGTATGGTTCGGTAACAGTGTTGATCACGATGGCCTCTTCGCCGCCGATGCATTTGAATCCGTGACAGACACCGGGAGGGATCGTGATCCTTACGGGATTGTGCGTTCCGACGAAGAATTCATTTACCTCGCCCTTTGTCGGCGATCCGTCCCTTCTGTCGTACAGGACGATCTTCATCATGCCGTCGATGACAGTCATGTAATCGGTCTGGACCTTGTGCCAGTGCCATCCTTTGACGACACCGAAATAGCATGTGGTCATATAGACCTGTCCGAACTTCACGAAATCATCGTCGTCCGAGCGAACCATCTCCATCAGTCTTCCGCGTTCGTCCGGTATTATCTTCAGTTTCTTTGCGTTGACACCGTCTATCATAGATGACTCCTTCCAGGATTGTTCCATGACTGTAATCGCATGGGGCGCCTGTTGTCAAGGTGATGGGCGGGAAGAGCGATCATCAGTTATTATACTCCGCAATGCGGTATTTTCTCCATCGATGCCGAGAAGCGAGAGGATCGTGTCGTAAAGGTTGAGCGAAAGGAGGTTCTCCTCCCTGATGCTCATGTCGTCGAGCGGGCCGGCGATAAAGACGCTGTTTTTTCTGTGGCCTCCGGATATCTTCCTGTGCCGGGGATTAATAGTTACGAGAGGGAGGTGGACCGACCAGCTTGTGCCGAACTCGGGACGAAGTTCATAGAGGATGTCCGGATAGCGCTCGATATATTCTCCTTCGTAGACTTCTTCCCTGCGTTTCGCCCAGAGGAAGTAGGGGACTCCGTCATCATCCTTCGTGTCGAGCAGCAGATCGATTATCCTGCTTCTGACCTCCTCGTAGTCCAGCGAATCTGTGCGGCATCGCTCTTGTGATATCTCGACTCCCCCGAAGGGGTTGGTCCCTCCGAACGAGGACGCGGTGGCGAGATTGGCCGTAGGTTCGGTCATGAAATCGCTCTTCTTCAGCTTGCGGGTCCAGGGAAAGATGTGCGCGAAACGATATGCGAGGTCCTCGAGATCGAGTCTGTGCAGCGTCTCCAGTACGGCGTTCTTTGTCCTGTCGAGAAGGTATCTCGGGCTGAATAGCCTTGGCCCCTTGATCCTGCTCTCGAGAAAACCGGCATCGAGCAGGAGCTGGTTGAGGTTGAAGAGCAACGGTGGGCGCATGGCATGACCGTGATCGCTGATCAGCAGGAAAATGGCGTCATCTCCAGCCGCCTCGACCAGTCTGCCCACACATCGGTCTATGAGCTCGTGAAAATCGGGAATGACGTCGCTGAATTCTCCTTCGCCCGGCCAGGTCGGATCTTCCCTGTCGAAGAATCGCCAGAAGAAGTGAAAGATCCTGTCGGTTGTCAGGAGTGTAAGAAAGGTGAGATCCCATTCCTTTGTTTCCATCAGTCTGGCGGTGAATTCGGTGATTGCCAGCGTCTCGGTCTTTGTCTTCTCACAGAAAGCGGCGAGTTCCTTCTTTTCCGGAAAGTCGACTATTCCTCCGAGAGGTGGCACTTCCAGTCCGCCTGCGGCCCCCTCGGGAGCGACAGTCGTGCTGCCGGAAATAAATACGGGGCCTGAAGCCATGACGCCGTCGACCTCCCACGGGGGAAAGGCGAGAAGAGGGTTGACTACGATGACCTTTTTGCCCGCATTGCTGGCAGCGTCCCAGAAGGTCCTTCCCTTGAAAGCTCCGGTATCTACGGAGAACTGTTTCGCGCCCTTCTTGAAGTAGTCGACCGATTCGAGTATGCCGTGCATGCTTGGATCGAGTCCTGTGAATATGCTTATCCACGAGGGAATGGAGTCGGGGGGGAAGATGGCCTCGATCTCGCCTGCCCATCCCTTACTTGCAAGGCTGGACGCAACGGGCATGCGGTCCATCAGCGAGCTGACCACAAGCCAGTCCAGTCCGTCCAGGCCCACTACGACTACTTTTCTCATTGGAATCCTCTCATGATCCTTATACCAGATTTTCTCTCCATCGGGAGCAGCCTTCCCAGATACCGGCTGCAGTCTCCTCGATAGTGCCGTTTCCATCCACGACCGCCGCGCCGGTAATCCTTGCGATCTCGAGATAGAAGGGACGCCTGTCGGCGAGATACTCCGGCGGAGTGCCGTCGCTCTTTCTAGCTGATCCCGTTTCGGGATCTATGTCGATGACTACAAATGATGCAGGAACGGGAAAGAGGGAAAGGAGAGCGTGGGAACAGAGTGTTTCGAGTTCTCCCTGTTCGAGGGAGAAGTTGACCGCCATGTCCACGAGCGTATCGTATACGTATCTGTCGGAGATAAGTGCCCGGCGGGGATATCCGGCCTCGAGAAGCCTGGAGTGGACCTGGACAATGTATTCGCTCCATACCATGATCTGCCAGAGCGCACGTTTGACGGGGCTTCGCATCCGCTCCCTCTTCGAGCGGGTAAAATCGGTGTATTCTTCCGTCACTGCGCCGGGACGAGGATCGATACGTTTCCTTGCCATCGAAATGAGCGGGGCGGTGATCGCCGGTGACCACCTGTTCCAGATAGTCGACGTTTCCACGCCCTGGTCCGCGAGACGTCCGGCAAGGATCCCCGCCTGTGTCGATTTGCCCGTTCCGTCAAGACCACTCAAGACGAGCATCCTGCCGGAACCGCCGGGTCGGAATACTCGTCTCAATTTTCCCCGCCTTCGGTGGAGAGTGATACGAGGCTCTCGAGATGTGGAGTGAGATATCTGTCGAACATCCTTTCCCATGAGAGCTCCGTGACCTTGGTATGCGTGTCAGTCTTGCCGTTCCTCAGCATCTTTATCTTATCCGGTATCTCCGCGACTCCAGAGAACCATTCCAGCCCGTTGCCCTTCTCGAGGACCTCCGGCAGAGCACCGAATCGCGTAGTCAGGACTGGAAGATTGCACGCGCAGGCCTCTATGACGGAGAGCGGGAATTCCAGCGCCCCTGTCCTGATCGAGACGGGGAAGAAATAAAGGTCCGCCGCCTGGTAGATCTCGTGGATATCGTCTATATATTCATCTATCACTATTATTCCCGCCTGCCTGAGATGATTGCGCCATACTGGTTCGACCTCACCCGCCTTCACCACTGGCTGAATGTCCGCTCCCCAGTCCCTGTACCTCAGAAGAGCCTGCAGGTTCCTGCTTTCCTTGACGTGTCCGACATGAAGGACCACAAACCTGTCGACGGGGATCCCGTATCTTTCTCTCAACCGCAGCTTCGTCTCAGTGTCGACCGGCTTGAACAGTTTCGGATCATATCCGGGCATTATAAAATCTGTATTGACCCTCAACTCCTCGAGAGCCTGCCGCATCTCTCTGACAGGGGAGAGGACAAGTTCCGGGGCCGACCACAGGGATAACGCCCTGTGCGTCTTTCCGGTCTCGCGGGCCTGAAGCGCCACGACAATAGCAGGCCTGCCCGACATCCGCTTCAGCAGGACGCTTCTGAGCATCCCGAACCCTGTCAGGCCGGAGGCGGGGGTGTATATCAGCAGATCGGGCTTCCAGCTCTCCAGGGCACCTTTCAGTTCTCGCGAGAAGAGGGTCCTGCCCTTCAGCACACGCCTGGCATCGAGGTCCGGATCTGGATTGCCTCTGGCATGCAGCACGAGCAGGTCGTGTCGGCCCGACAGATACCTGCACATGTGCATCAGGAAGACGAGAAGTCCCTCAGCCGGCCTGATCGTTATCTCTTCAGAGATGACAGCGATTCTCATAACGTATTCCATTTAAAGCAAAAAGACTGCCGAACACCGGATTATCGCCTATTGTCGGTACATGCCGCAATAAAAAAAGCCCTGATGGCCCGGGCGAACCATAAATGAGGGGATTTAGGGGGTAGAAAATAAGACCTGAACGTGTTATACTCAGTAGACTTGGGTTAGGGTTACATAGGTTTTACCGTAAGAGGCTTGTTCAATGAGTAAGATCCCTTTTTTCAATCTGAGTGAGCAGACGAACGCCATCAGGGCGGAAGTAGATCAGGTAATAAGCGGAGTCATAGACAACACCGCTTTCGTCCTCGGTCCCGGCCTGGAAGGGTTCGAAGAGTCATTTGCCGCATTTTGCGGCTCAAAGTATTGCGCAGGAACGAGTTCAGGCACTTCTGCCCTTCACGCAGCGATGATAGCGTTCGGCGTGGGTGAGGGTGATGAAGTCATAACGGTGGCAAACACATTTATAGCCACTGTAGAAGCGATAGCGATGACAGGCGCAACGCCCGTCGTAGTAGATGTTCTCGAGGATACGGGTCTGATGGACCCCTCGAAGCTCGAGGGCGCCATTACAGATAAGACAAAGGTAATAATACCGGTTCATCTGTTCGGACAGTGCTGCGATATGGGTCCGATCAACGAGATTGCGGCGAAACACGGAATAAAGGTCCTTGAAGATGCCTGCCAGGCTCATGGCGCCAGGTACAAGGGACGCCGCGCAGGCTCTCTCGGCGATGCCGCCGCCTTCTCGTTCTATCCGAGCAAGAACCTCGGATCGTTCGGTGAAGGAGGTGCGGTCACGACCTCAGACGAGACGGTGGTCGCGACAGTCAAGGGACTCAGGCACCACGGACAGATCGTTAAGAACGAACATTCGGTAATTGGATATAATTACAGGCTGCACGCGATGCAGGCCGGAGTGCTGGGCGTAAAGCTTAAACACCTCGACGACTGGAACGACAACCGCCGCAAGCTCGCCGCGCGTTACCAGTCGAATCTCGAAGGTGCCGGCTACTGGATGGCGGCGACGGCTCCCGCTTGCGAGCCTGTATATCATCTTTTCCCAATAGGATGCAAAGACAAGGAGACGGTGGGAAAGGCGCTGAGTGAAGCGGGGATCGGCTGGGGACAGCACTACCCGATACCGGTCCATCTTCAGCCTGCCTTTTTGTATCTGGGATATTCGGAAGGAGATTTTCCCGTCGCGGAAAAACTCATGCGAACAAGCCTCACACTTCCGATGTTCCCGGAACTGAAACTGGAACAGGTAGACGAGGTCTGCGAGGTGCTCAAGAGCATCCCGGCTACCTGAGGGGGTTCAACAGGGGGGGGTATTATAGGATAACGGCTAAATGACATACGGGACTAGGGTCCTTAGGCGGGACAATGCTGCTATGAGAAAGTATACAGCGGCCCTGGACAATTACACCAACGCCGAGCCATTCGGAGCGGCGGAGCTGGCCACCAAGACGAGTCATGCTCTCTTCAGGAGGACCTGGATAGGCAGGTTCCTGAAGAGGACTACTGACGTCGTGACGTCTTTGGGGGTACTCGTAATCGGCTTCCCGTTTCTTCTCGCCATCGCTCTGTTGATCAAGTTGACCTCCAAGGGGCCCGTTTTCTTTAAACAGGAACGGGTCGGAGAGGATGGGGAGGATTTTGCCCTTTTCAAGTTCCGCACGATGAGGACCGACTGCGACGATTCCCGCCATAGAGAGTTCACCCGCAACTTCATCCAGGGGCGCCTGCCCGAACCTTCGCTTGACGCAGGAAAGAGCGAGGTTTATAAACTGACAGACGATCCGCGGATCACCGCCGTAGGCGGATTTCTGCGGAGGACGAGCCTGGATGAGCTGCCCCAGTTCATCAACATCCTCAAGGGTGAGATGACGATCGTGGGGCCGAGGCCGCCGTTGCCTTATGAATATGAGTGCTACGACGAGTGGCACAAGTTAAGGCTGAAGGTCAGGCCGGGCCTCACTGGACTGTGGCAGGTCAGCGGACGCAGCACTGTGCCGTTTCACGAGATGGTGATGATGGACATCTACTATATCGAGAACTGGTCGATGCTGCTTGATCTGAAGATCATGTTTAAAACCGTACCGGTGATGCTGGCCGGGACGGGTGGACGCTAGCGCCAGCTGGTAGAATGGAGGCCCCTTGCTTACAGTCGGAGTGATTGGTTGTGGATACTGGGGACCGAATCTTATTAGAAACTTCATCAATCTCAAGGCAGCCGATGTCAAGATATGCAGCGATATCGACAGCGGACGTCTCGATCACATGAAGCAGCTCTATCCGTCACTCGCCACCACGACGGACTACAAAGATATAGTAAATGACGAGAGTATTGATGCCGTCGTTATCGCAACGCCGGTATCTACTCATTACCAGCTTGCTGCGGAAGCTCTCGAAGCGGGCAAGCATGTCTTCTGCGAGAAACCGCTCACGCAGTCGGTCGAGGAGGGCGTCAAGCTCGTCGACCTCGCGGACGAAAAGGACAGGACCCTCATGGTCGGTCACACCTTCGTCTACACAGCGGCCGTGAACAAGGTCAAGGATCTGATAAACTCGGGAGAACTGGGCGACATCTACTATATGTCTACCGCGAGGGTGAACCTCGGTCTTTTCCAGGAGGATATCAACGTCGTCTGGGACCTTGCTCCTCACGACGTATCCATAATGAACTATATACTCGGAACGAGGCCGGTAGCGGTTTCCGCTGTCGGGCACTCGTACATCCAGCCCGGTATCCAGGACGTATCGTTTATAACGATGCGCTACCCCGGCTCGATCCTGACGAACCTGCACGTCTCGTGGCTCAATCCGAACAAGATAAGGTCCACGACTGTAGTAGGCAGCAAGAAGATGATGGTCTACGATGATATATCCAGCCTTGAGAAGATCCGTATCTATGACAAGGGCGTGGATGTGATCCCTCACTACGACACCTTCGGCGAATTCCAGCTCTCGTACAGGTATGGTGATATCCATATCCCGAAGCTGAACGAAGCTGAGCCGCTCAAGATGGAATGCCAGCATTTCATCGACTGCATCGGAGGCGCCGACCCGCAGAGCAGCGGAAGGCACGGGCTCGAGGTACTTATAGTCCTCGATGCTATCGACAGGTCGATGAAGCAGAACGGCGCTGAAATCGAGATCGAGTGGCCGGAGACCCTGGGATAGGGGGACAATGGAAAGCAGGAAAGACGATGCCAGGCTGGGGCGCGTGCGCCTCGGCCCTGGCTGTGAGATAGATCCTGAAGCGCTCGTAGGCTACCTCTCGCCGAGGCGGAATGTCTCGGATGAACTCATCATCGGTGAGGGCGCGAGGATAAGGAGCGGGAGCGTTGTGTACGCCGGCTCCACGATCGGTTCAGGTCTGGAGACGGGCCACAACGTGGTGATCAGGGAACAGAACGAGATCGGCGACGATTTCAATATCTGGAACAACTCGGTCATCGACTATGGCTGTACGATCGGCAAAGGCGTCAAGATCCACTGCAACATCTACATCGCCCAGTTCACCGTGATCGAGGACGGCGTCTTCATGGCCCCCGGTGTCACTATCGCCAACGATATCCACCCCGGGTGTCCCGATTCCGGCGAGTGCATGAAGGGACCGGTCCTGAAGAAGGGCTGCCGGCTCGGTGTTAACGTCACGGTAGTACCGTACGTGACGATCGGAGAGGGCACCCTCGTGGGAAGCGGCTCCGTCGTCTCGAAGGACCTGCCGCCGGGTGTTCTGGCATACGGAAACCCCGCACGGGTCCATGCCGAACTGAAGGATCTCAAGTGCAAGACCGGCAGGCGGGATGCCCCATACCTGTAGGTGTCGCAATATGACCCTGCCAGTAGATGGAACGAGAGTCTTTATGCTCGCTTCGACTCTCGTCACGGGAGGAGCGGAAAGGGTCTTCGAGTCCCTTGCCCTCGGCCTGCCGAGGCTTGGCTACGACCCGGAGGTGTTTTGCCTCCATGCTCCCGGACGGACGGGGGAGCGTCTTATCACAGCCGGAGTGCCGGTAAGGCACGGACTTCTCGGCGTCAGGTACGATCCCTTTTCAACTGTCAGGATATCGCGCATGTTTTCGGGGCACAGCGACGGTATTCTGCTGTCACTCGATCATCATGACTCTATCGCGATCGGTATGGGAGCGGCAAGACTCGCCGGTCTTCAGCGCAGGGTCCTGTCTCTGCACTCGACCGGTTTATGGAAGAAGGGGAGCAGCTTCACCAGGTTCGACCGCCTCTTTCTCGGCGGATTCGGGCGGATAGTGGCGCTGGCCGATATGCACAGGGACCATCTGATCGATGTCGAGCGGATAGATCCCGGTAAGATAAGTGTGATAAACAACGGGGTCGATACTGACAGATTCGCTCCTGCCGATGATACTGCAGGGAGTTCAGTGAGGGAAGAACTCGGGATCGATGCAGGCAGGTTCGTAGTCTCGATCGTAGCTGCCCTGAGGCCCGAGAAAAATCACGGGATGTTTCTCGAGGCAGCCGCTCTCCTGAAGGAGAGACACGGCGAGAGATTTGTGTTTCTAATCATCGGATCCGGCTCCGAGGAAGAGAAATTGAAGGAAACAGCCGCACGGCTGAGGCTGGACGATTCGGTCAGGTTCCTTGGTGACAGGAACGATGTCGATATGCTCCTGAAGGATTCGGATGCGTCAGTGCTCTGCTCGTTCCCGGTGGTAGAGACATTCCCGCTGGCTGTGCTCGAAGCGATGGCGACTGGAATCCCCGTTATATCAACAAGGGTCGGCTCGGTGCCCGAAATCATCGAAGACGGAGTTGATGGCATGATTATTGAGAGTGGAGACAATGAAGGTCTCGCTTCAGCGATAGAAATACTCGAGGCGGACGAAGAACGGGCCGCCGTGATGGGAGCCAGGGCAAGAGTGAAAGCGGAAGACAGGTATTCAGTGAAGGGCATGGTGGATTCCTACGCCCGGCTATTCGAGGAGATGAGATGATACCGGTAGACGCAGTGTTGGCAGTCACATACAGATGCGATTCGCGATGCAACATGTGCAATATCTGGCAGCTCCCTCCCGGTAAGGAGATGGCTCCGGAAGATTACATGCGCATTCCCGTGACGCTCAAAGATGTGAACCTCTCGGGAGGAGAACCTTTCCTCAGAGAGGACATCGTCGAGATCGCCGGCACCATTTATGAACACTGCCGTGCCCCGAGGATCGTAATATCTACAAACGGTTTCCAGAACCGCAGGATCGTACATGCCGCTCCTTCCCTCATGAAGATAGGGAGGAAAGTAGGCATTGCCGTTTCCCTCGACGGCATCGGTGAGATGCACGACAAGATCAGAGGGATAGACGGAGGGTTTGACAAGGTCATAGAGACGCTCAAGCAGCTGGGAAAGCTGGGTTACAGGAACGTCCGTGTAGCTTTTACTGCGCAGAAAGAGAACGTCAAGCACCTGGGTGCGGTATACGACCTTTCGAGACAGTTCGGATTTGAGTTTACTACTTCGGTCGCGCAGAATTCCGATTTCTATTTTTCGACCGACGAGAACCAGAAGGTGGAACCCGATAAACTCCGGGACGAGATGAGATATGTGATGCGGAAGGAACTGCTCAGCGCCAGTCCGAAAAGATGGCTGAGATCGTACTTCTACTCGGGAGTGCTTCAGTACAACGATATGGGAAGCAGAGTGCTCGGCTGCCGGGCAGGGCGCGATTCGTTCTTCCTCGACCCCGAAGGCAATGTCTACCCGTGTCTCACCCTCGAGAAAAGGATGGGCAACATCCTCGAGCATCCTTTCGATGAGATCTGGCAGGGTGAAGCAGCCGCCCGAACTCGTAAGGCCGTCGATGTATGCAGCAGGCCCTGCTGGATGATCTGCACGGCCAGGACCTCGATGAAGAGGCGGCCCGACAGGGCGGCCAGATGGATAATGAAGAACTGGGGAAGATTCCTGACCGGCCGCGGTGTATCCGATCGATGAACAGGATCAAACATGAATAACACACCCCTCAATATAGCGATGATAGGATCGAAGGGAATTCCTGCCCTTTTCGGTGGAATCGAGAAGCACGTCGAGGAGATCTCGACCAGGCTCGCAGCACGTGGTCATTCAGTGACAGTTTACGGGCGGACTCCTTTCAGCAGCAGCGGCACCCGGCAGG
Organism: Candidatus Krumholzibacteriota bacterium; assembly: GCA_030630165.1. Taxonomy (GTDB): domain Bacteria; phylum Krumholzibacteriota; class Krumholzibacteriia; order Krumholzibacteriales; family Krumholzibacteriaceae; genus JAUWCL01. The sequence goes on along the minus strand of DAOVNN010000004.1, from coordinate 9,895 downwards.
GAGTTACTGTAAAAGTGGTTCCGTCGGTCCCCACGAAGAATCTCGATACGGCATCGAATTCCATGCTCGCGAGTGTCGCGGCTTTCTTCGGCAACTATGACATTGTCCATTTTCACGGCATCGGTCCGTCGCTTTTCTGCTGGATCCCTATGCGGCCTGATTCGAAGACTGTCTGCACGGTTCACGCTCTCGATTACAGGCAGAGCAAGTGGGGAGAAAGGGCGAAGAAGTTCCTGATGCTGGGTGAACGAAAGGCAGTCACAAAAGCAGACGCGGCTGTCGCTGTGTCAAAACTGATGGCTTCGCAACTGTCGGAAAAGTACGGCAGGAATGTAAGGTACATCCCGAACGGAGCGACGCCGGGGGAGAGCCCTGAGTTCAGGGAAGCCGCGGAACTGGGGCTCAAGCCGGGGGGCTACATCCTCAGTGTCGGCAGATTCATCGTCGAGCGTGGATTCGATACACTGATAGAGGCGTTCGATAGACTCGATGCCGATTTAAAACTGGTGATCGCCGGGGACGCGAGATTCGAAGAGGACTATGCCGCGCGGATAAAAGAGATGGCTGGAGACAGGGTGCTGCTTCCGGGATATGTGGCGGGACGCAAGCTGGAGGAACTTTATGCTCATTGTGCCTTCTATGTTCTTCCTTCCCTGGTCGAGGGTCTGCCGATCTCGTTGATCGAAGCAATGAGTCATTCTCGCCCGGTGGTTGTGAGCGATATCCCGGAGAATCTCGAAGTAGCCGGAGGTATTGCCGAATCGTTCAGAGCGGGCGATTCCGATGATCTGCTCAGGGCATTTGAAAGAATACTCGCACTGAGACCCGAGGAACTCGCCGGTATGGGAAGGGCAGGCCGCAGAAAGGTGGAAGCGGAGTACGACTGGAACAGGATCACCGGTTCCCTTGAGGCTTTGTACCGGGAACTATTGTCCTGACAATATGTTGCAGGCATCACTGAATCGATGCCGATGTTACTCGAAAGGCAAATTGTGTTGACACTGCGCATCTCTTCTGTTAGAGAAAATCGATATTCCGTGGTTACACGAACGGGGCGGGAGGTCGAAGATGAGAAGTAAAATCAGGCATTTCTACCCACTGACGGCGGCGGCAGCTTTCGTTATATTTATCTGTCTTCTTGCCGGTTGCGCAGGAACGGTCAAATCGACCGGTACGCCGGTCGAGCAGCAGGAGACAGTACCGCCTCCTCCGCTGACCGATACGAAGCAGGATGCGGAACCGGTGAAACCGGAGGCCGAAGAACCGTACGACCTCGAGAGCGAAATGCCGGAGGATGATTCTGTCAGGGAGAGCGACGCGGCGGAGGAGAGTATCGAACCGGTGAAGGCGGACACCTTCTCTGTCGAGGAGACAGTGGAGCCTCCCGCGCCGGTCGCGGGGTATAAGCTCGGGTACAGGGTACAGCTCGCGGCGTTCGCCGAATCGGCAGGGGCCAGGGATCTGAAGAAAAAAGTCGTGGCGGCCGCGGGAATCGCGGTTTATATAGATTACGAAGATGGATTGTATAAGGTCAGGGCGGGAGATTTCGCCACGCGTGCCGAAGCTTCGGAAGCCCGCACGAAACTGGCCGCCGACTATCCTGACTGCTGGATAGTCCGGACCACGGTCACGAAGGCGAAATAGCTCAAGAAGGAGAACGACACCGGATGCCTGAACTTCGCAAGAGTCCTATCATGGAGCGCTGGGTGATCATCTCCACGGAGAGGGGAAAGAGACCCCTTGATTTCAAGAGGGAGAAGAAGCCCATGGTGGGCGGATTCTGTCCCTTCTGCACGGGCAAGGAGGACAAGACTCCTCCCGAGGTCCTTGCGTACAGGGATCCGCTCTCGACTCCGAACAGCCCCGGCTGGAAGGTGAGGGTAGTACCCAACAAGTTCCCCGCGCTTCAGATCGAAGGTGATCTCGACAAGCGCGGTGACGGTATCTACGACCTGATGCGAGGAGTAGGAGCCCATGAGGTTCTCATCGAGTCTCCCGATCATACGAAGAACCTGCACCACCTTCCGCAGGAACATATCGAGAGCATATTCTGGGCGCTGAGGGACCGGTGCATCGATCTCAAGAAGGACTCGCGGTTCAGGTACATCCTGATTTTCAAGAACTGGGGTGAGGAAGCGGGAGCGTCACTCGAGCACTCTCACATGCAGGTGATCGCGACGCCGATCATCCCGAAGAGGGCGATCGAGGAGCTCGAAGGCTCGAAGTTCCACTACAAGCTGAAAGAGCGGTGCATCTTCTGCGACATCCTCAAGCAGGAGCAGAAAGAAGGTTCGCGGATAATCTACAGTAACGAGTATTTCATCGCTATCGCGCCTTACGCGTCACGCTTTCCCTTCGAGACCTGGATCCTTCCGCTGCAGCATATCTCCGCTTTCGAGAAGACTCCGACCGAATGGTTCCCCGCACTGGCTGATATAATGAAGACGGTCCTGACCCGTCTGGACATTACACTCGACGAGCCCCCTTTCAACTTCATCATTCATTCCGCTCCCTGCAAGACCCCCGACCTGGACTACTACCACTGGCATATAGAGATCATGCCTAAGCTGACAAAAGTAGCCGGATTCGAATGGGGCAGTGGTTTCTACATCAATCCAACCCCGCCCGAATACGCTGCCGAAGTGTTGAGGGATGTCGACATCGGCGGTGCGGATGACAAGAACACTACTAAAGAGAAGGTTGAGGACAAGGAATGGCCTCAGAAAAAATCGAAGTAGCGGTGGTGACGACTGAGATCCTGCCCTACTCGAAGGTCGGCGGACTGGCCGATGTCATGGGCGCCCTTCCCGACGAGCTCGAGAAGCTCGGTGCGGGTATCTCCGTCTTTACACCCCTGTACGCTTTGATCGACCGGAGCAAGTACGGGATAGAGAAGGTATGCAGTGTCGACAGTCTCAGTGCCAGGGTAGCGGAAATCACGCACACATTCTGCCTTTACTCCGGAACCAAGCCTGGTACTGATATAAAGGTCTATTTCATAGATAACGAACACTTCTACGGACGCGAGAATATATACACGACTCCTGAGGGAGACGGATTCGAGGACGAGGACGAGAGGACGATCTTCTTCAACCTCGCCGTCATCGAGGCCCTCAAGGCGCTGAAGATGTCGCCCGACGTCATTCACTGCAACGATTTTCATTCGGGGCTGATCCCGGTCTACCTGGCCAGGGAAAAAGAGACGAACTCGCATTTTCAGAATACAGGCACTGTATTCAGTGTGCACAACCTCGCGTACCAGGGCCTCTTCGAGCCTGATTTTCTCGAGAAGGCTGGATTCGACCCGGAGATTTTCCAGCCGATGAGTCCATTCGAGTTCTGGGGCAGGGTCAACGTAATGAAAATGGCCCTGATGTTCTCCGGAATGATCAGTACGGTCAGCAGGACGTATGCCAAGGAGATCGCCACAACGGACGAATATGGTTACGGTCTCGAGGGAGTGCTCCGGTACAGGAAGAACGATCTCGTAGGAATCCTCAATGGAATAGACCCGGCTGCATGGGATCCCGAGACGGATGAACTGATTCCCGCCAATTTCACCAGAAATGACCTTACAGGAAAAACGAAAAACAAGTCAGCGCTTCTCGAGGAGTTCGGGCTTCCTGCGGGGGACGAGGCTGTGGTCGGAATAGTCTCGAGGCTCGTCGACCAGAAGGGCTTCGATATTCTCTCAGAATCAATTGAGAATATCCTCGATATGGACATGAAGATCGTGATCCTCGGAACGGGGCAGCAGAAGTACCACGAGCTCTACACCGAACTTGCTGAAAAATATCCCGACAGTCTGGGAGTCAGACTCGAGTTCAATAACAGGCTCGCGCACCTCGTTGAAGCGGGAAGCGATTATTTCCTCATGCCTTCGCGGTACGAACCATGCGGACTGAACCAGATGTACAGCTTCCGGTATGGGACGATGCCTGTCGTCAGGGCCACCGGCGGGCTGAAGGACACTGTGTCCGACCTCAACGCGAAGGGAAGCAGAGGCAACGGTTTTACTTTCGAACCTTATACCCCCGCGGCGCTGCTCGAGGCCCTTAAAAAGGCCGCTGCCTTCTTCGCGGACAGCAAGGCTGTCGAGAAAACACGAAAAAGGATAATGGCGGAGGACCACTCCTGGAAGACATCGGCGAAGGAATATCTCGAGATGTACGGGAGGGCCAGGGGCCGCACCGGAATGAGGTTGACAACGCCGTAACCGGCTTATTATAATCATTACTACGAACGGGAAGAGCGGGAATAGCTCAGCTGGTAGAGCGCAACCTTGCCAAGGTTGAGGTCGCGGGTTCGAACCCCGTTTCCCGCTCCATTTTTTTTGGGGCGGCATAGCCAAGTGGTCTAAGGCGACGGTCTGCAAAATCGTTATCACCGGTTCGAATCCGGTTGCCGCCTCCATTCATTTCCCCCGGATTATCCCTGGATCTGAGAATTTCCATAACAGTTTGATTTGAACGCTGAGTCTTTTCGGGCGTAGTATATGTCAGATACGTTCCGACAGATGATCTGCAACCGTTTACTGATACGAAGGGCGATGCACATCATACAGGAAGATAGAAATATGGCCGCGATACCGGAAAGAGCAGGGGAGGACTTCCAAGACCTCGTGACAAGGTATGCGAAGCCGCTTCTGTCGATTGCCTACCGGTATACCTTCGATTGGGAGAGCGCGAAGGATGTCTGCCAGGACACCTGGCTTCGGGTCTACGAGAAGATATCGATGTACGACGGGCGGGTGCCGTTCGAGCGCTGGCTCTTCGCCGTTCACAGGAACATCTGTCTGAGTTTCCTGAGGAAGAGGAAGAGACGGAGGGAGGTGCAAGCGGATCGCGATATCTACGACTCGCGTGAAGCAGGCCCGGAACGGAATGCCGAACTCTCGCAGGCGAGGGAGAGGATACTGGAGGCTGCCTCCAGGCTGCCCGACAGGCAGAGGACCATATTCGCCATGATAGACCTCGAGCAGATGACTATTGAAGAGGCAGCCGGGTTACTCGGCATAAAATCCGTCTCGATACGGACGAACCTTCACCATGCGAGAAAGAGGATCGCAGGTGTTCTTCGTGGATCGGAGAAGACGACATGAGTGAGAAGATGACATGCGAGGAGTTCAACTCGCGGCTGACGGAATTTGCTGCCGGCAGGCTGAGCGGGGAGGATGCGGCCGGGATGAAGGCACATCTCTCCTCCTGCGCCGGGTGCAGGGAGATCCTGGAGATCAAGAAATCGCTTATATTTGATCCGCATGATCTGGAAGAACAGGTGCCCGAAGAGGTCGAAAGGGCGCTGATCGCCGCGGTGGTATCCGATGTAGCGGCCGCCAGGGAAGCTGGAAAGCCCAGGCGCAGCCGGGCGTTGCGATACATGATGCCGGCAATGGCGGCGGCTATAGTCATATTCGTTTTTCTCACCGGTTTCATGCTTGGAGAGATCAGGAGCCTTCACAAGGAGGCCGGGGAACTTCGTGAAGACGTTGCGGCCATGGAGATGGTCCTTGTCGGCCGGAATCTTTCCAGTGAGGGAGTGATCGGAGGAAGAACGGTTTTCGGACGCATGTCCGGCGGCCTCCAGTCTGCTTCAGGCGGTATGACCATAGGAGAGGCGGCGCATTTTCTCAAGGCACTGCCTGCCGACACCCCGGTCCTCAGCGAAGAAGAGGCGGAGCGACTCATCGCTGTGAACCACAGACTGAGAAGACTTGCCGGGTATATAGAGGAAAAGCCGTGGGAGGGAGGTTTGACATCGGGAGAGCTTCTGTTCGTGATCATTGCTCTCGATATCGACCCGGATACGAGGGTTCCCGATGAATGGCGCAATACGAATGATGAGATATAGCTCTGTGGGAGGTAATGTCATGATAAATAGAAAACTCAGATGCATCGCGGTCGCGGGACTGCTCGTCCTCACCCTGGCAGGATGCAACGAATACAGGGTGGAGACTACCGTCAGGGAGGACGGCGGTGGAACGAAGAAGATACTTTTCACGATGGACCCGAATCAGGACGAGATGGCGGAGATGAATGAGGAGGGTTACGCGAGGCTCTTCGGCATCGAACCCCACAGTGAGTGGGAGATGCAGACCACCACGGACGGCAAGAAATCGTTCAAGTTCGAGAGCGACATCGCGGGAGTCGATGACTGGTCGAAGCTCGACGGATCGATCTCGGTAAGGGGAACGCTTGAGGAGAGCGATTATGCAGGAGTCTTCTTTACCAACTCAGTCAGCCTGGAAACGGGCCGAACACCGGGGGGCAGAAGTTATACCTACAGGGAAGATTTCCGGTGGACAGGGCTTATCGAGACTGTGGTCGACTTTCAGGCAGACGCCTACGCGAGAAGGATGAAGGAGGACTTTCCTCATCTCGATGATGAAGCGATCGCCGAGCTGAGGGGCGTGATGGCGGGGCATCTGCTCGTCGGCGTGCGTATTCTCGACATATGGAACGATGGTGACGAGGACCTGCCCCGGATCGCTCACTCAGTGGGCAAAGCGGCAGAGACTGTCGTGAGGAAGGCAGGGAGGAGGGTCGCCATCGACCACGTATACGAAGTGGCGAGGATCTATGTCGAGGACGAGGATTCAACCCTCGAGGGTTTTATCGAGAAGAACCTGCCGGGAGTCATGTATGCGGGGCTTACCGATGTGAAGATCCGCCTCATGATGCCGGGTAAGGTAGTAGATACGAACGGCAGGGTGCTCGATGATGGATCCGTGGAGTGGAAGATGCACATGATGGACGCCCTGGGAGGTAGGGTAGAGTTTCACGCGAGGTCGGAAAGCGAGTAGCTGCGGATACGGAAAGGGGAGCCCCCTTAAAGGTAGCTCCCCTTAACCGCCGCTGGTCTTCCCGTCCACTTCAAACCTGGGCAATCTCTCCCACCTTGATATCCTTGCATGCTTCGCTGATTATATAGATCCTGTCGTTGTTACAGTCCGGATCGACCGGGATGAGGAAAAACCCCTTCTTCTTCTCATTGTACCCGAGACTGATCCCTCTGAGTATTTCTCCATCCTCGAAGACAACCCTCATCTTCAGCCCGCGGAACCTCGATTGATCGACCTGCTCGAAGAATTTTTTCTCGATGTACTGACGGTCACCGTTGAATGTCTTTACGAAAAAGATCGCTTTGAGCTGTGAGATATTTATTTCGAGAATCTCACCGCTGCCGTCTTCGAGAGTGAGGTGGAAAGAATCCCTCAAGGGAGTGAAATCGTGTGTATAACCTTTCTTAAGGACTCCATCGCGGAAACGAACGACTACCTGGTTTCTGATCGCGTTTGACATCTCTTTCCCCCCGCTTATCGGATGCCTCTCGGCATCATTCCTTTGGCGCCTGCTGGCGCCTTTTCTTCGATATCGGTAGAATTCCTGGCAATATCAGTCCTCTTTGCTGCGTTATTTCAGACGTTGATCAATCTATTCAAGAACTATTCCACCACACACATTTCCTTTTCCAGCTCTTCCGGGATTATGCTATCTTATAAGTAATAACGGAATTGCCGGGGTGGCGGAACTGGTAGACGCAGCGGACTTAAAATCCGCTGGAGCGTGGCTTCGTGCGGGTTCAAGTCCCGCCCCCGGCATTTTCTCCAGACCAGCCTGCAGCCGACTGGAAATCATGAATGATAAACGTCTCATATCATTGGACAGGGAACTTTTCCCATGGGAGAAAGAGGTACTCGAGAGGTGCGGGCTCTTTCTCGTAGGTGGTGTAGTGCGCGACCTGCTTCTCGACAAGGCCCACCCCACTCTCGATTTCGACTATATCGTATCCGGTATCGGCGAGGAGGACCTGCTGGCGCTTCTGGCGAGGATCGGCAGGGCCGACCTGGTCGGGAAATCATTCGGTGTGATCAAATTCAAGACCCCTGAGGGTATCACTGTCGATATAGCCCTTCCCAGATCTGAGGTCTCCACGGGACCCGGCCACAGGGATTTCAAGGTCGTATCCGATCCGGATATGCCGGTGGCGTCCGATCTGGAGCGCAGGGATTTTACGGTGAACTCGATGGCACTCGACCTGAGGGACTCAGGACTGGTAGATCCGCTCGGCGGGGTGGAGGATCTGGAAAAGAGAGTACTCAGGGTAAACAGGGATACTTCGTTTGTGGAGGATCCGCTGAGGATAATGCGGGGCGTCCAGTTCCTGTCGAGATTCGAGCTGGAGGTCGAGCCGGGGACGAGAGCCCTGATGGAGAGGGACCGGGATCTTCTTGGAACGGTATCGAAGGAGCGTATCCGCGACGAGCTGAACAAGATGATGCTTCTCGCCGACAGGCCGAGCGCTGGATTCGTGTTCATGCATGAGACCGGGATCCTGCCGCTGGTCCTTCCCGAACTCGACGTCACGTGGGGCGTGGAGCAGAACGAATTCCATCCCGACGATGTCTTTTATCACAGCGTCAAGAGCTGCGATATAGCGGAAAAGGAGCTGCTTATCCGCTGGTGCGCGCTTCTTCACGACCTTGGCAAGCCCATGATGAAGATGGAGTTGAACGGGCGGACGGTATTTCACCGGCACGAGGAAGAGAGCGCCAGGCTGGCCGGGGAGATACTGACCAGACTGATGTTTCCCGCTTCCTTCATAAGCAGCGCGAAGCATCTCATATCGCATCATATGTTCATGATCACCGATGAGTGGTCCGATTCCGCGGTAAGAAGGTTTGTTGCCAGGGTAGGGACGGAAAATATAGACGACCTGTTTGAGATCAGAAAGGCCGACGGCGCTTCGAGAGGTGACAGGAGGATAGGTGAGGAGGTGGAGTACTCGAGAAACCGCATAGACAAGGTCATCCGCGCGGAGTCCGCATTCAAGAGAAGTGATCTCGCGCTCACCGGCACCGAAGTAATGGAGATTGCCGGTATAGAGCCGGGACCGCATGTCGGAGAGATACTCGACGATCTGCTCGAGGCTGTCCTCGACCATCCGGAATACAACACCAGGGAAAAGCTCGAGGAACTGATCGGGGAGAGAAAGAGGGCATGAAAAACGGGCGGGCTCCCGTAACCTGGTGTCAGGGGTATTGCTCGACCTGGATTCGGCCGAGTAAGACCGTTAGGGGCAAAGGGTAAATCACGGGAACCCTGCCCACCTGATACAAATATAGGTAGAAACACCTATGCTGTCAACAGGAGAATAGGATTATGAAAGAACTCGAAAAATTGATAAAGGAGCTGAGAAAACAGCTTCTCCCGTATCATCATGATCATGATCTAGAGAGCGGACGGAAGAGGTGGGAGGTGGGCAGGGAGGAATACCTCACTTCCTGGCTTGCTCAGCACCTTGCCATGTGCAGGGAGAAGAACCGCTGCTCGAGGCGCGGCAGATGCGTGTATTATGATTATGGCGATCTGGCGAAGCGTAATTACGAGATATGCTACGAACTCCTCCTGCGGATCGAGAACGGAGACATAATCTGCGGTTTTACCGGGGATTCCGGAGAAACGAAAGACAAAGACTGACATAAGATGCCATTATGGCAGCTCTGTCACGTCTGTCTGACACCCCGCTCACCCCTGAATCGTGCCGCCTGGAGACGCCTTTCTATTCCATTGAATTACAATAAGTTACGGCGGCGTCTTTGGGGCTGTCTATGGCACGGATATTGATATACTCTATAAGTGGTTAGTAATAAATGAAATACCCTTTTGAAGGAGTGATGTGAAATGTCGAAGATAATAGGAATCGATCTGGGAACGACTAATTCGTGTGTCGCCGTGATCGAAGGCGGCGAACCGGTAATAATCCCGAATCCCGAGGGGGGGAGGACTACGCCCTCTATAGTGGGGTTCAAGGATAATGAGAACCTGGTTGGACTGCTTGCCAAGAGGCAGGCGGTCACGAACCCGACTAATACGGTTTTTTCGATCAAGCGTTT
>DAOVNN010000166.1 GCA_030630165.1 Candidatus Krumholzibacteriota bacterium | reverse complement strand
TGCAGCTGTCGCCTTCCGGGATGAGCCAGTCGTGGTCGGCAGTCATGTCGTAGATCGTCCCCTCGAAGGTCGACCGCTGGAATGCCATCACATCCTGGATCGAGATCTTCTCGTCGGGAACAGCCGAGAAGGGGTAGATCGAAAGAGGCTCGACGTACTGGTGGTACGAGTCGTTCTTCTCGTGCGGTCCCTCGAGGGTCCTGTCGGGCCATTCCTTCAGTGAATCGCAGAAGGTCGAGTAGAAGAGCCAGAACCGGCTCGTCGCCCATTCGCGCGGCGTGGGGGTATACGCCTCCTGCCAGATGAACGGGGCGCCGCTGCCGGGGTCGTGCCAGCCGTGGTCGATCGCGACCTGCATGTAATTCCCGGAGGCCATGAACTCGTCGGGCTTCGAGAGGTCGATTTCCCTGATGATGGACCAGTTGGGGATCATCGTGACGTGGTCGTCGGGTACACGGCGGGCAGCCCAGAGGGCGCCCGGCTTCCCGCTGCCCGGCTCCCAGCCGGGGCCGATGCTGAAGAGCTCGAGTATCCAGGCCTCGTCGGGGTCGGCGATCGCTATCGTCTCCGACTCGGGGCCGCAGGAGGGAAGAAAGCCGTACTCATCGACGAGCGATGTTATCAGCTTCACCGCGTCGAGGGACGTTTCACATCTCTGAAGGGCGAATATCATCGCCTGCTCGACGGTGATTATCTGTCCGCCAGTCTCGCGGTCGACGCCGAGCTCGGACCGTTGGGCCTGCGTGCTCTCGCCGAGCGCGAGCTGCTTTTCGTTAATGTGCGAGTATCCCGAATGGAAGTAGGCGAATGTCTTCTCGACCTGCGGGATGTGCCCGATGATCTCCCACTCGCCGTGCGCAATCGTCGGATCCTGGAGGCCCCAGTAGACGGGGGCAAGGCTCCCCTTTTTATGTTTCTGCGCGGGGACGTAGAAGAGGCGCGAGTCGTCGCAGGCATCGGTGTGCGATGTGATGACCGAGCCGTCGACGGTGGCCTTCTTCCCGGCCACGACCATCGTGCAGGCGCCGGCCGTTCCGAACTGCAAGGCCAGCAGGACGATGGCTGTCAGTAAGCAGACGAATGACCTCGGAGTAACAAGAGATTTTTCGGAGTTCATATTTAATCTTTCTCCATGGTGCGGGGTTTGACTACTCGGACTGTCAGACTCTACCTGATTGAAGGGGGGGAATTCAAAATATTTCGGGGGGTAAGGTCTGAAAGATCACCTGATCACTACGAATTTTCCAATCGTCGTCTTGAACTGCCCGTCGGGCGCATCGACGGCGAAAATATAGACGCCGCTCGTGACATCCTGGTCGTTCCTCGAGAGCAGGTCCCATTGCAGCGTGCCTGCGCCGCCGCTTCCGTCGTGATAGAGTGTCTGGACGAGATCGCCCGAGACGGTGAATATCCTGACGGTGCAGCGGCACTGCGGGAGATTCCTGAACTCGCACTTGAGTCCCGTAGGGTCGGCGTTATTCGGTTCCAGCCTCCATGGATCCATGCTCTCCGAAGTGACGGGATTGGGGATCACGTAGATCTCCCTGCTGACGAATTCGCCGGACTCCTGAGCATCTGATCTCGCTTCGACGTACTGGAAGTTCGACATCGGCGAATCGGACAGTCCCGGTTCCATCACGCCCTCCATCAGCTCCCGGTGGTCGAACCCGACGACCGAGTAGAAATAGGGCAGACCGTTCCTGGCATTCCTGTCGAAGTACCTGTAATAACATCTGCCCCCCTCGAATCCCAGCTTGTGCCTGACCATCGCCTCCAGGGTGTCGCATTCCTCCATAGTAAGGCCGGGCGGGCATGGGATGGTGTCCAGGGGCGCGTACTTCACGCAGGTCTCAAACATATCGAGATACTTCTGACGGTCCCTCAGATGCATGAGCGGATCGTATTCCCATCCTCCCTCTTCCAGCGGCATCTTGAAGGGCTTGTTGGGCGGGACCGCGTTTACGAGGTCCCTGATTTCCAGAAGAGTCCACAGCTCCTTCGCCGGGCCGCTTGCCTTGGTGGTGCCGTACGGCCTGTGCCAGTCGTCCGCTCGGTAGACGAGGTATCCTTCGAAATCCTGCACGAGTGTGAACTGGTCGGGGATGACCTCGCTGAGGTTGTCCCACAGGACCGAGACGACTCCGTCACCAGGCACGAGCCTCATGTTGGGGGGGACAGGGGCGGCGCTGACCACCCACGGGACATGGGTCTCCTTGCCGTCAACACCAGTCATATAGTACAGCAGATCGGCGTCCCATTTCTTGTAGCATCCCTGGTAACCGAGGATCCAGTGTTCCACGGTGCAGTCGACGTTGCAGTAGAAACATGTCTTAGCCGGAATATCCACGGCCCAGTCGGGTCTGTTGCAGGGATCGGGCTTCACACCTTCCCCCGGTCCCCAGACCGGTGTCTCTCGCCCTTCTATCCCGGTCTCAGGATCCTGGTCGGCGTCCGCCCAGAGGCCCTGGTAGGCTGCTACAGCCGCCGCGGCGCTTTTAATGCATCCGGGAAGGCCATTGCCTGCGACGAACGCGAATTTGAATTCGAATTCGTCGCCCGGCCCCAGCTCCGGAGTCACATAGAAAGAGAAAAGGACCCTGTAATCACCGGGCGTCGTCGTATCCGCCGGGCGGTTCCAGTCGCTCATGACCTGGTAGCGTTGGTAGTCGTTGGTCGGCTCTCCGCCGCTTTCGAAGGGCATAAGACCCCTGAAGTACCTGATCTTCCTTGTGCCGACTTCCGGGTTTGTCCTGGTAGGAGGGAAGCCTAGGTAACCTGCCTGAGGACCTTCGACCAGCACAATTCCGAAACAGCCGGGTGTAAGTCCGTCGTCGCCGTCGTCGTCACGGACATATATCAGGTTTACCTTGACCGGGATCTCGTACCCGCCCTTTTTAGCGCATGCGACGCCACGCCACACGCCGAGCATGTCGTCGAGATAGTAACTGCCATGTTTTCGGGGGCCGGCGTCGAAATCTGCGTACATCCCGACAAGAACGTCCTGCAGGATGTCCTCACCGATGTTCCTGATCGTATAATTTACGGCTATGTAGTTACCATGATAGTCGCCGCCCCACTGGTATGTCTCCTGCCTGACCATCAATCCCATCGGCTCGTGTTCAGGGTATATGGTAGAGGCGACTTCCTGGTCGTCGGTATACCAGCATGAGAACATCTGGTTCCCCTTCGCAGCGAAATCCTCGTCGATGAGCCCGTCGCCGTCATCGTCGATCCCGTTGAGCCAGTCCTCGTCGAAGAGGCCGTCGCCGTCGTCGTCGGGCCAGTTCGGGAAACGGCTGCCTCCCGGGTCACCCTCCGCCGCCCGGTAGATCACATCACGCGGATCGTTCGTGGGGTAGAACTCGGTCTCCGGATAACCTGTCGAGACAACAGGCTGGCCGTTCTTCAGGGCCCCTACCCATATCCCCGCCGCATAGAGGTACTCGACGCCGGAACCGCTCGGCCACTGGGCCGATGGAGACTCTGCCATGGGGTAATGACTGCCCGGCAGCGAGCCGAAGAATCCCCAGTTGGTCACGTTCATCTGGAGTTCGCCGATATTGTGGACGTAAGAGCCGTCGAGGGTGAGCGTGCGGTCGGGGCCGGGGATCTTGCCAGCGGCCCATGGATCGTGGCGCTTCTCTTCGGCGTGAAGTAGAGGCTGCAGGATGGCCATGGAAAGGCAGGCGGTGATGAGGACCAGCGCTGCAGAAGCGATCCTGCCTTTCCCGCGACAGGAAAAACCGTTCTTGCGACGAGCGGACATGAGAGACTCCATTGTCGGCGTCCGGGTATTGTCTGCTGTGATTGGTTGTCGTAGGTCGGCTGCGCATATTATAGCAGAATTATTCCCGAAGGTAAATATCGAGTCTTATCTGGACCTTTATAATTAAAGCCTTATCAAGGCTATAGGGAATTGTCTATTGTATCGTGGCGGTTTTTGATTATCTTTTAGAGGAGTGGCACTTCCCTAAAGAAATATACAATCCAGGGGGGGGATGATATGAACCTGATAAGAGAATTGGGCGCTTTTACCTTCGCCAGTAGACTAATGCGTCTCTCTGAACGGCTCAAGTCCGAGGTGTCGACGGTCTATCATTCGTGCGGTATGGACTTCGACGATCACTGGTTTCTCGTCGGGTATATGCTCTCGGAGCATTCGACCATGAGCGTGGCAGATATGGCCTCGAAGCTCAGTGTCTCGCAGCCGAGACTGACCAGGAATATCGAGGAGATGGTCGCACACGGTCTTGTAAAACTGGATATAGACCCGGTGGATCCCGGGCAGAAGCTCGTTTCGCTCACCGATGACGGCGAGGATACGGTCGCCGAACTGAGGAAGGTCTGGGAAGCAGTCGGAGACGCGACGGCCGAGTTGATATCCGAGTCTCATCCGGAGTTCCTCGAGGCTCTGACGAGGATAGAGGACGGCCTCGAGGAGAGGTCACTTTTCAGCCGGGTATCGTTACGGATCAATAATTCCGAGTAAGGTTCCGGGAGCGTGAACCCGGTCGGCGAACTGGACAGCGACGGGTAAGGTTCCGGCAGACTCGCATGTTCGGTGGACCTTTCGCAGGCATTTAACTTCAGGTTATATACCCGGTTACAAATTAGTGCTTGCAAGAGGTCGCCCCTGGGCATATTGTCCCTCCAGTTTGTGTCGAAACGGGAGGTAGATGGGCCGGATCAGATTAGTCCTCGCGGATGGAACCCAGTTCAACGGTGAATCATTCGGTGCCCTGAAAGCCGTCAGCGGGGAAGTAGTTTTCAATACCGGAATGGTCGGCTATCCCGAAAGCCTCACAGATCCTTCATATCGCGGACAGATCCTCGTAATGACATATCCACTCGCCGGCAACTACGGCGTTCCGGGCGACGAAGTCGCCGACGGCATGCGGACCTGGTTCGAATCAGCGCGCATCCAGGCGAGCGGGCTCGTGGTGGCCGAGCATTCGATCGAGTACGCACACTGGAACGCGGTGAAGTCCCTTTCCGAATGGCTTTCGGAGGAGGGTATCCCCGGGATAAGCGGTATCGACACGAGAGCGCTTACCAGGATCCTGCGGGAACGAGGGACCGTGCCGGGGAAGATAGTTCCTGATGACGACTCAAGCTCAGATGATATTTCCTTCGATGATCCCAATATACGAAACCTCGTCGCGGAGGTGAGTGTCGGGGAGCCGGTCCTCTATAAGCGGGGGCCACGCAGGATCGTCCTCGTTGACTGCGGTACGAAGAACAATATCATCCGCTCATTCCTCAATAGAGATATCACCGTTCTCAGGGTGCCGTGGGACCATTCTTTCGACGAGGAGGAGGCGGACGGGTTCGTCCTCTCCAACGGTCCCGGTGATCCCAAGATGTGCGTGGAGACTATAGCCCGTGCGAAGCAGCTCCTCGGCGGCGACAGGCCCGTGCTGGGGATCTGCCTCGGCTCGCAGATCATGGCGCTGGCCGCGGGAGCAGATACCTACAAGCTCAGATACGGGCACAGGAGCCAGAACCAGCCGTGCGTCGAATCGGGCACAAGGCGGTGCCACATCACCTCGCAGAACCACGGTTACGCTGTCGACACGCGTACGATCCCGCAGGATTGGCGCGAGTGGTTCGTCAACAGCAACGACGGAACGAACGAGGGGCTGGTGCATATCTCAAAGCCCTTCTTCGGAGTGCAGTTTCACCCTGAGGCGGCTCCGGGACCGGACGATACAGATTTCATCTTCGATATGTTCGTGAGGGCGCTATGATCGCGGCACGGGAGAAACCGGTGAAGACGGCGCTGATACTCGGCTCGGGAGCAATCAAAATCGGTCAGGCGGGCGAGTTCGACTACTCGGGCAGTCAGGCGATCAAGGCGCTGAAGGAGGAGGGCGTCAGGACCATCCTGATCAATCCCAACATCGCAACGATCCAGACGTCGGAGCAGCTCGCAGACGAGGTCTATTTTCTTCCCATCACGGCGGATTTCGCCGAGAGAGTCATCGAGAAGGAGAAGCCAGATGGCATCCTGCTAGGTTTCGGCGGCCAGACGGCGCTCAATGTAGGCGTCGAACTCGCGGCAAGCGGGGCCCTCGAACGTCACGGCGTGCGAGTGCTTGGGACGCCTGTCGAGGCGATACTCAACACGGAGGACAGGGAGCTCTTTACCGGCAAACTCAACGAGATCGGCCTGAAGACCCCTTACGGCAAGGCGATCTCGAGCGTCGATGAGGCAGTCGAAGCAGCCGGCGAGATCGGTTACCCGGTCATGTGCCGGATAGCATATGCGCTCGGTGGCCTGGGGTCGGGTATAGCCCGCGACGAGAAGGATCTCAAGCGCCTTGTGACGAAGGCCCTCTCGCACACAGATCAGGTCCTCGTCGAGGAGTATCTCAAGGGGTGGAAAGAGATAGAGTACGAGGTCGTGCGCGATGACAGCGACAACTGCATCGTCGTCTGCACGATGGAGAACATAGACCCGATGGGGATTCACACGGGGGAGAGTATCGTCGTCGCCCCGATGCAGACTCTCAGCGCGCGGGAGTATTTCAATCTCCGCGCGATAGC
>DAOVNN010000346.1 GCA_030630165.1 Candidatus Krumholzibacteriota bacterium | reverse complement strand
GGATGTCACCTCCGAGGCGAAAAGCTCTCTGTCCACGGCGAGCGCATGTCCCGCCGGGACCGAGCAACGCGATGCCACCTCGAGCAGTATGCACCGCAGGGCCTTCAGCTCTTCCTTGAGGAGGCCGGAAGATGTGACGGGAACGACGGATTTAAGCGAGTTGCTGCAGACCAGTTCGGCGAGCAGAGACGTCCTGTGTGCGGGCGTTTCGACAGCGGGTCGCATCTCGATGAGTGTTACAGGAATATTTCGGGAAACCAGCTGGAGGGCCGCTTCGCAACCCGCCAGCCCGCCTCCGATGATCGTCACCCGGTTCATTCGGGTTCGACCTCGTGCTTGCATGAGGGACAACGAAGGAAGCTACCCTTCTTTTTTGTAGTCTTCTCGACCATCCAGGCGTGACCGCACGAAGGACATTCTTTTTCAACCGGCTTGTCCCAGCTGGCGAATTTGCACTTGGGATATTTCGTGCAACCGTAGAATATCTTCCCTCTACGGGTCTTTCTCTCAGATATCTGGCCCTCGCACCCCTCCTCGGGACATGAGATCCCCAGAGAAACGGCTTCAGTGTACTTGCAGTCAGGATAGTTGTCGCACGCGATGAATCTGCCGAACCTGCCCGACTTATATCTAAGTTCACCGCCGCACTCCGGGCATTTCCTGCCGAGAGCTTCCTCTTCCTCGAGTGATTTCGAGTGCTTGCACTCGGGCCATCCGGGACAGGCGAGGAACGGTCCGTTCCTGCTCCATTTCTTGACCAGTTTCTTCCCGCACTTCGGGCAATCTTCGTCGGTCTCTTCCTGCACAAGTTTCTTAAGTTCGTCCCTTCGGTCTCCGAACTTCTCGAGATCTGTGTGAAGAGGCTCGTAGAAGAAGTTAACAACGCCCTGCCACTTCTCCTCCGATCCCTCGACCTTGTCGAGTTCGGTCTCCATCCGTGCCGTGAAATCGACTTCGAAGATATCATTGAACAGCTGGGCCAGCGACTCCCAGACCTTCTCGCCCAGTTCCGTGGGAAAGAGAGCCCTTCCGTCCTTCTCGACATATCCGCGGTCCTGTATGATGCTGATTATACTGGCGTACGTGCTCGGACGGCCGATGCCCTTGTCCTCGAGTTCCTTGATCAGAGATGCCTCGGAGAATCTCGGGGGCGGCTCGGTGAAATGCTGGGAAGCGTCAAGATTTTTTATCTCGGCTATCTCTCCCTCTTCCAGGTCGGGCATCCATTTGTCAGCATCGGCCTGCTTGTCGGGGTATAACGCGAGGAATCCGGGATGGATGAGCTTCCTGCCTCCGGCCCTGAGAAGATATTCGTCTCCTGCCGTGATATCGACCTCGCGCATGTCGTACACAGCCGGCGAGGCAAGCGATGAGAGGAATCTTCTCCATATGAGATCGTAAAGAGCTTTCTGGTCTTTCGTGAGGAAAGGAGCGATGTCTTCTGGTTTACGGTATGAGTCAGTGGGCCTGATCGCTTCATGGGCGTCCTGCGCGAGTTTGCCTTTTGCGTAGCTGCGGCTCCCGCCGACGTGATCCTTCCCGAGGTTCTCCTCTATCCAGGTCTTTCCCTGGGCGTAAGCTTCCTTGCTCACGCGAGTGGAGTCCGTCCTCATATAACTGATCAGTCCTGCCGAACCCTCATTCCCGAGCTCGACGCCCTCATAGAGCTGCTGGGCAACGGCCATCGTCCTCTTTGCGGTAAAGCCCAGCCTTCCAGCCGCCTCTCTCTGAAGAGTGCTGGTGATGAAGGGTGGCTGAGGATTTCTCTTCTTCTGCTTGTTCCTGACGGCATTGACCATGATCTCCGAGGCTTTTATCTCCTCAAGAATCCTGCTGGCGTCCTTCTCCGAACTTATCTCAGGCTTATTCCCGGCTATCTTGAGAAGCTTTGCCTCGAATTCCCTGTCTTCGCCGCAGCGCAGGATTCCTTCTATCGTCCAGTACTCGACGGGGATGAATGCCCTGATCTCGTTCTCGCGCTCGCATATAAGACGCAGTCCAACGGTCTGAACACGGCCGGCGGATAGTCCGCGATAGAATATCTTCCACAGAACGGGACTGACCAGGTAACCGACGAGGCGGTCGAGGATCCTGCGTGCCTGCTGAGCGTTAACCTTGTCGATGTCGATATCCCTCGGATTCTCGACAGCTTCTACGATGGCGTTTTTCGTGATCTCGTTGAATATGATCCTCTTGACTGGTGCTCCGGTCT
The DNA here is from genome assembly GCA_030630165.1 of Candidatus Krumholzibacteriota bacterium. GTDB lineage: Bacteria > Krumholzibacteriota > Krumholzibacteriia > Krumholzibacteriales > Krumholzibacteriaceae > JAUWCL01. The sequence continues at coordinate 776 of DAOVNN010000346.1, read as the reverse complement.
TCTTCAGGAGTTCCTCGAGGTGCCAGGCGATAGCCTCTCCCTCACGATCCATATCAGTAGCGAGAAGAATACTGGAACTGCCGGAGGCCTTGTCGCGAAGCTCCTTAAGGACCTTGCTCTTCGCGCGCATGTTGACGTACTTCGGCTTGAAGTTCTTCTCGACGTCAATGCCGAGCTCGCGCTTTGGCAGATCGCGTATGTGCCCGACAGAGGCCTTTACATCATACCCTTTCCCGAGATATTTCTTTATCGTACGGGCCTTGGCAGGTGACTCCACGATGACGAGTACTTTATCCACTGTTATGCGTCCTCAGTTAGTATTCCCGATTACGTTTTCTTCAGACCTGTCCGGTATGGATGGAACGTAGCGCAGCGCTACCTCCATAACCTCCTCGAGTGACGCGGGCGGTCTGAATTCCAGCCCCGCACTCTCTATGATCAGACTCAAATGTGTTTCTGATATCCAGCCTGCGCTCCGCAACCATAGGAGCCAGCCCTGAGCCTCGATGCTGAGCATGCTTCTCTCTGCGGTCGACAGAACACGTGTGCCGCCCTCGAATCCGTCATCGGCGAGAATGCCGCCGCGCACGGAATCGGCGTCGAGAAGAAGCATCGCCTGACGGATCTCCTCCTGGGAATAACCCATATCCTCGAGCCTCATGTACATGATCCCGGGATCGTAGAGATCGTCAGGTTCGTTGTCGATTATCCAGGAGATGATCTCCCTGATGCGTTCATCGTCTTTTCTGGCGGTCACCGGTGTCGTCCTTTCAGAG
>DAOVNN010000239.1 GCA_030630165.1 Candidatus Krumholzibacteriota bacterium | reverse complement strand
GAAGGAGAATCCATAGGCATTTGTAATCAGCTGATATCCCCTGAGACCGTTATGATAGAAGAGCACGAACAACAGACACGAGATGATTCCGATTGCGGCATTACCGAAGAGGACGATGCATGCGGAATAGAGTGCGGTTAAAATAGACAGAGTCGCGATCAGGGATACATATTTCCATATCGGAACGATTTCGGAATAATCTCTTATGCTGCAGAGGGATGCCCAGAGTGAATGGGCGAGTCCCTTGCGGATATCTTTCGTCAACATTCCGCCGTCTCTGTACAGAAAATCTTCCGGGAATACAGAATCAGATCGTGCAGCAGCCCGAATATAGGCGATATGGTCCTGCGAGTCACCGGTATATAGAAGTGGATCACCTGCAAGGAGGATCAATATCGTGCAGGCAATGAGTATGATCACGAGAAATATGAGTCCCGTACGATCATTACCTTTATCCGATACAACCGGTATCGACTGTGGACGTCGATACATGATTGTGGTTCCGAAAACAATCAATCCGAATTCCAGTATCGGTATGATTATTCCCAGGGCCGAGATCCTGAGACCGGTAAGCGATGAGAGGAGCAATAGACAATAGAACAGGGAGATGCCGAACAGTAAGGAAGTGGACGCTTCCAGCCACGGAGGTGTTCTGTTCAGAATCAATCTTGATAGTGTGAATCCCGGGAGGATGACCAGATAACAGAAGTCAAAAAGAAAAACAAGGCCGGCCCCGACGGGCCGGTAATTGAAGAACAGGATGTATATCACGGTGAGAATCACATACAGGGGAATCAATATTCGCCCGTTCCAAATACTACTTCCTTTTTGCCAGTTGATATCCTTCATGGGCATTGAATCAAGGTGCTGAGTGCCTGCACAGTTATTTTCCGGAGAAGTGTCGTCGCATGCGTGTACCCAGCGCCAGGCTGTTTCTGGCGTCTGCCAGATTCTTTCTCCATCCTCTCGATGCTCTCAGGTTTCTTTTTATCGTTTTCTCGAGTACTACGACCCATTTTTCGTTGATGCCTGTTTTCCTTGCAGAATCGAGGATTTCCTGCAGATAAGCGAGGGGCACGGGGTTCAATCCGTTTAGAGCTGCTAATTCCTCGTCTGTAACGTCTTTCTCGAAGCATTCGGGCAGATTGTCGCCGTGAAGACGGAAATTCAATATCGTCCTGATGCATTTTTCGCAAACGCCGCAGTTCCTCTCCTGATTCTCCGCCTGCCAGCAAACCCTGAGGTGTCTCAGTGCTTCAGGCCAGCTTGAGATAACGGCGACCTTCGCAGTTCTGGTGAAGGCGGCTCCGTCATGGATGATCTCGAAGGAATCGTTTCCGAGAAGCGGGTCGGTGATCGGGTTGGAACCCCACGGCAGGATTAATGAGCGATATGGTTCTGTGCTGCCGATCAGCCCCGTGTTATATCTCTTCTGCAACAGTAACAGGCATGAAGCTATTGCTGCGCCGTGTGTCTCCGCCCAGAATCCCGGATTTATTTCACGGAAATTCGTTGCAACAGGAATTAACTCCAGGTCGAGGCTCTTGAGCATCGCTTTCGCATTTCGAAAGGCATTATCAAATATCTCCGACTGGTCGAGGGGAATGTCGAATCCGTGGGCCAGCATCCCGGCCTCAATCTTTTGCGTGAGTCTTCCGGCTAATCCGGCATGATGCCGGTAAGCAGTGAAGGCGGCATCGACGCCTCCGGAAAAAGCCGCTATTGCGCCAGATTTTCCGGCATTTTTTGGCTCACATTCGGTCGCTGCAGATATCGAGATATCCCGGTACTTTCCGGGAAGCCAGTGGGCCCAGGCCGCTGTGAATTCCTCGAGGTTGCGCAGCAGCGATGGGGATACCTGTCCTTCGGCCAGGATATTTGCGCCTTCCTCCATGGCCCTGAAGAGAGATCCGAGTACGAAATGATCGAGATTATCCGAAAGCGATTCCTTGTGAATCTCGGCAATCCTGAACCACAACCGGCCAAGTGTTTTTCCTTCCAGCTCAAGCACGGCGGAATCGAGAATCCAGCCCTTGTCGATCGAGTTCTCCTCACGGAATATCCTTATGACCGACATCGTTAATCCACCTCGCTTCCGGTTTCCGGAAGAAGAGGGGAGATCATGCCTCGGAGGCGTCGGTTATAGGCATACCTTGATGGAGTGGTGAATATGTACCTGACCATCGCTGAGAATGTGTTTTTCAAACGCTGCTTCACGCTTTGCTCATCCTTATATTTATCAGTCTCTGCCAATAAGCCGATGTAATATCAAGAAATATACCACTTCGACCTCCAGTCTGACAATATATCACGATGGTGGCAGTCCAGGAAATGGAAAAGCCGGACAGCGTATCGTTGACTGGTCCGGGCGGCTCGGATATAATCCCGCAAGTGTCCTGAATATCGACATGTTTCATTCTCTGAGTGTCAATGAACATACTTGTGACATATCCATGGCTCGACCTGGGTGGTGCGCCCAATACCTCGATAACCCTGGCAAAGGGCCTCAAGGAGCTCGGTCATAACGTGTTCTTTCTGACCAGGCGCGGTGGGATCTATGAGGAACGTCTCTTATCGGCAGGGATAGAGGTGATCGACGCTCCATATGGCCGTTTTCCGCGGCACATGCATCACCTGAACTACAAGGCTCACAGGATATTGAGCCGCGCTCTCGATGAGCATTCGATCGACATTGTCCATTCTTTTCATCCCCAGTCGTATATACTGTCCCTTTTCTCCGCTCCCGGAAGGAACATCCCCGTATTTCTCACAGCTGTCTGGTATTTCGACGATTTTCCTATGCCGGGATACCCCGCTGGAGTGCTTTTTGTAGCGGAGGAGTTCAAGGACCAGGGAGCAAAACGCTTCGGAAACAGGGCCAGGATCATGGAGATCATGCCAAACAGGATAGATCTGGGGATGTTCCGACCCGATATAGACGGCGGTTCCTTTGTACGTGATAGAGAACTTCCTGAAGAGGGTTGGAAGATCGCCTTCATGAGCCGGATAGACAGGACCAAGATCGGCTCCCTGCGTAATGCCATAACGGCAATGGGTATTCTATCGGATCGCGGCAGAAACGTGACTCTGGCGATAGCGGGCGATGGTGATATGAGAACGGAGATCGAGGCCATGGCGCGGGAAATAAACACCAGAGCCGGGCGGGATGCGATCATTCTGACTGGATCGATCACGCGTACTCCGGAATTCCTCACCTGGGCAAATGTTGTTTTTGGAATAGGACGCTGTGCCTGGGAGGGCATGGCCTGCGAGAAACCGACAATCGTAGTTGGTGAGAACGGATTAGCTGGTATTGTAGAGCGGTCATCTGTCGATAAGCTTGCTTATTACAATTTTGCCGGTCGTAACAGGAAGGAACCTGCCGATCCCTCTCTTCTCGCTGATGCGGTCGAAGGAATCATGACGGATCCGGAGAGATACCGGGCACTGGCCTCATTCGCGAGAGAGTATGTGATTGACAGATATGACTATCGTGCAGGAGCTGAAAAACTGGAAAAGATGTATGAGAATGCATTAAATTCTCCGCCGCTTACTTCTGTGGAAAAGCTCAATCTGGGTGTAACCAGATGGATCCTTGGTTACGGAAGACGGTTTTACAAGGGATGCAAGATCGATCTCCGAAATAGACTGCGGCTGGGGCCACAGGTGAGAGAACATGGCATAGATAGTTGACAGCCGTTCGTCCCGCCGTGTTAGAATCCTTCGAAATATTCAGTCAGCGGACAGTTCCAGTAGTTTCTTGTGGCAAGGAGGAGCAATGGAGCAGAGCAAAGGCACCGGTAAGCTTCCGGCAAATGCCTACCAGGTACTCGAGCCGGGCGAGGATTATATCCCTTATGTCCCCACCGACAGGACCGTTCCCGAGATAACGACACGCTCGGTCACGCTCGGTCTTTTGATGGCCGTTCTCTTTACCGCGGCAGCCGCATATCTCGGCCTGAAGATCGGCCAGGTCTTCGAGGCGGCGATCCCTATCTCGATCCTGGCCGTAGGCTTCGGCGGGTTGTTCGCCAGACGCTCGACGATCCTGGAGAATGTGATCATCCAGTCGATCGGCTCGGCATCCGGGGTGGTAGTCGCCGGGATGATATTCACCCTGCCGGCGATCTTCATCCTCGACCTCGAACTCAAATACTACCAGACATTCATCGCCGCCATGCTCGGAGGTTTCCTCGGTATACTCTTCATCGTTCCTCTGAGGCGCTACTTCGTCAGGGAGCAGCACGGGCATCTGCCTTTCCCCGAGGGAACTGCGATCACCGAGGTGCTCGTGACAGGCGAGGCGGGCGGAGAGCAGGCCAAGGTGCTGATAAAGGCCGCGATCATCGCGGGACTGTACGATTTCTGCATCGCGACCTTCGGGCTGTGGCGCGAGGTCATCTCGACGCGCGTCCTGCCGCCGCTGGCGGTCGTGGCCGACAAGGCCAAGCTCGTCGTCAAGGTCAACGCCGGAGCGGCGGTGATGGGACTCGGATATATCATCGGCCTTCGCTACGCGACGATAATCGCGGCGGGAAGTTTCCTGTCCTGGCTTGTCCTCATACCGGCTGTCAATTATTTCGGGCAGCACATCGGAACGCCTCTCGCGCCGGGTGAGGTGCCGATCACCGACATGACCCCCGAATTGATCTTTACGAATTACGTCCGTCATATCGGTATCGGCGGGATCGCCGTCGCCGGTATCATCGGGATCATCAAGAACATCAAGATCATCGTCTCCTCGTTCAGCGTCGGCATCAAGCAGATGTTCGCCGGGAAGGGGCATGTTGAGGAGAAGACTGAACGTGTCGATACCGATATGCCGATGTCGTCGGTCGT
>DAOVNN010000233.1 GCA_030630165.1 Candidatus Krumholzibacteriota bacterium | reverse complement strand
GCCCGGTGGTCCGACATCGCCGCCATCGGGGGACTGTTTGCTCTGGTGGGAATTTTTCACCTGATCTTCAGGAAGCGATTCGTCAGTCTCTCGGAGAAATACGGATCGAACCAGGTCAAGGAACGAAGCGATGTATGGTGGGATTTTCTCTTCTACGTCTCCATGGGGCTGGCGATCACCTTCTCTGTCAGGATCGCCGGGGTCCTCGTGATATTCTCGTTCCTGATAATCCCCGCGACCTTCTCGGCGATGTTCGCAAGCTCGTGGAGGATGCGTCTCATCATCGCGTGGGGGATGGGAGTGTTCGCCGTGGTCGCCGGGCTGTTGATCTCGTACTTCCTCGATTTCTCGTGCGGTCCGGCCGTCGTGACGGTGCTGGGAATTATGCTGGCTGCCACAGCCGTGATAAGGGTGGTGGGAAAATGATCGTTCCGTGTCCTTCTAGCCGGAAAAGATGGAGAGAAGGATCCCTGCAGCCACAGCGGAGCCGATGACGCCCGCGACATTCGGTCCCATCGCGTGCATGAGGAGAAAGCTGTCGGGCCTCGCTTCGAGGCCGACCTTGTTGACTACACGGGCAGCCATGGGCACCGCGGAGACTCCGGCGGCCCCTATAAGGGGGTTGATCGGATCCGTGGAGAACCGGTTCATGAGTTTGGCGAGCAGGACGCCGGAAGCCGTTCCGATAGAAAAGGCGAACAGTCCGAGAAACAGGATCCCGATAGTCTCTACATTGAGGAATTTATCCGCCGCGAGCTTGGTTCCGATAGCAAGTCCGAGGAGTATCGTCACGATGTTGATCATCGAGCCCTGCATCGTCTTGGACAGGCGGTCGATGACCTTCGATTCCCTGGCCAGATTGCCGAACATGAACGATCCGATAAGCGGGGTCGCCGCAGGAATGAGCAATATGCAGATTCCCAGCGTGACGAGGGGGAAGACGATCTTCTCACGCTGACTGACGGGGCGCAGCTGTTTCATCTCGATGGCGCGCTCTTTTTTTGACGTGAGCAGGCGCATGATCGGAGGCTGGATGACCGGGACGAGGGCCATGTAAGAATAGGCCGCAACCGCGATCGATCCGAGAAGATGCGGCGACAGGCGCGATGAGAGGAAGATGGCCGTTGGCCCGTCGGCCCCTCCTATGATGGCGATGGACGCGGCATCCTTCAGGCTGAAGTCCAGGCCGATGTACTGGCTCAGCGCTATGGCTCCGAGCAGGGAGGTGAAGATCCCGAACTGTGCGGCGGCTCCGAGAAGCGCGGTCCTTGGATTCGCGAGCAGCGGGCCGAAATCGGTCATGGCGCCGACTCCCATGAATATGAGCAGGGGGAAAATACCGGTGGAAATACCGAAAGAATATATCATCCCCAGAAAACCGGTGGGATCCGCAATGCCGGCGGCCGGTATGTTCGAGAGGATCCCTCCGAAGCCGATCGGAAGGAGTAGAAGGGGCTCGAACTTCCTGTACATCGCGAGGTAGATGAGCACGAGGCTGATCAGTATCATGCCCGCCTGGCCCCACGTGAAATTCGCGATGCCGGTGGAGATCCACAGCTGGTGAAAAGAATCCAGATATATCATGCCGGTGTCCCTGGTCTGTGAGCGGTCATTCGCTCAGCCTCATGATTATCTGCCCGGTCGACAGGTGATCCCCGCGGGAGACATCTATCGACGATACGATCCCGTTGGCGGGCGACTTTATCTCGGTTTCCATCTTCATGACCTCGACGATCGCCAGTATCTCCCCGTATATGACGCTGTCACCCTTCTCGACATTGATCTTGATGATTATGCCCGGTATCGGCGACGGCACGGAAATAGCGCCTGTGCCGGAAGAGTGTGCAGGCTTCGCGCGGCTGGAGAGGCCGGTATCCGGATTCCCGGTTCTCTCTGCTCCTTCCTTGATTCCTATCGAGTACTGTCTGCCGTTCACCAGGGCGGTATCTCCGTCCAGTGTGACCGAGTAGGCGTCCCCATCGACGGTAACGGTGTAGCCGCGATCCTTCTCCGTCTTTACTCTTCTAATATTCTCCACGGCCTCGCCTTTCAGGAAAGCGATACCCTTTCCCCCGCAGGTCGCCGCTATAAATATATTCTCTTCCGTCACGGGGACCCCGGCTTCGCCGAGCATCTTCTCCGCGGCACCGACCCCTTTTCGCGGGTCCTCGTCGTTGATAAGCCGCGGGCTCCGCTCCGTGGGATCAAGGCCCAGCTGCTCGACTGCGAGCTTCACGATCTCCGGATCGGGCGGCACCGGCGTCCTGCCGAAATAGCCGAGCACCATCCTGCCGTACCCCTCCGCGATTTTCTTCCACGGGCCGAACATCACGTTGTCGAACGCCTGCTGGAAGTAGAACTGGGAGACCGGCGTGACGGAGGTGCCGAAGCCGCCGCGGGCCACGACCTCTTCCATCGCGGTGATCACCTCGGGGAACCTGTCGAGTACATCGTTATCCCTCATCATCTGGGTGTTGGCGGTGAAGGCTCCGCCAGGCATGGGCGAGAACGGGATCACCGGCTCGACCCTTCTGGCCTCGGGAGGGAGGAAGTACTCCTTCATGCAGTCCTTGAAGACCCTTTCGACCCCGCGCACCTTGTTAATGTCGACATCGAGGGTGTAGTCCGAATCCCGCAGCGCCTGCCACATGGCGACGACATCGGGCTGGCATGTCCCGCCGGAGACCGGGGCGAGCGAGAGGTCGATGGCGTCAGCGCCCCCCTCGATCGCGGCCAGGTAAGAGGCGATGCTCGTTCCCGCCGTCTCGTGTGTGTGGAACCGCAGGGGCGTTCCCGCAGGCAGCATCGCCCTGGCCTGCCTGACCGTTTCGTGGACGTTCCTCGGCGATGTTGTGCCGGAGGCGTCCTTGAAGCAGAGCGAATGAAACGGGATCTCGGCATCGAGAATCTCCCTGAGCACTTTCATGTAGAACTCGGGGGTGTGGGCGCCGGTCAGTCCCGGCGGCAGGCCCATCAGCGAGATGCATATCTCGTGCTTCAATCCCTCCTCGACGATGCAGCGGCCGGAGAAATCGAGGTTGTCGACGTCGTTGAGGGCGTCGAAGTTCCTTATCGTCGTGATCCCGTGCTTTTTGAAGAGTCTCGTGTGCAGCCTTATGATATCGCTGCTCTGCGATTCCAGGCCCACCACGTTGATACCTCTCGCGAGGGTCTGCAGGTCGGCCCGGGGGCCGGCCGCCTCCCTGACTGCGTCCATCATATCGAAGGCGTCCTCGTTGCAGTAGAAGTAGAGGGACTGGAACCGGGCCCCTCCGCCGGCCTCGAGATGAGGCAGTCCCGCCTCTGCCGCCGCCTCGACGGCGGGAATGAAATCCCGGGTCAGGACCCTGCCGCCGTAGACGGACTGGAACCCGTCCCTGAAGGCGGTCACCATGAATTCTATGCGTTTTTTACCCATTATTATCAGCCGCCTTCACGGACATTTTGCGAATGGTCGAACACCGAGGCCACGATCGCGGCGATGGCAGCCTTGTCTTCTTTTACGCGTGCCGGCGCCCGGGGTACGGGCGGTCTCTCTTCGGGTCCATTACCGATGAATTTTCGCAGGATGAACGAGGTCGAATTGATCGTGAGTACAAGCAGGCCGAGAAACAGAAAGACGACGGACATGCCGAGAACCATCAGCATCAGGCCTTCAGCAAACATAACCGGTTCCTCGCGGGGCAGCTTTTGCCGCTGCCGTATCAGAGAATGGAAAATCGGGAGCCGCACCGTTATTCACGGCCCGCGGGCCGATTGAAGTAAATACCCGGAAAACATACTAAACCAGCATACCATTAGAAAGCGGTATTTGAGGGCTTTTCATACTATCAAGGAGTTATGGACGTATGGTGATTGAATTGATGCTTCATTATTGAAAGCACCATGTGGTAAATTCAATCTATCAGGCCAGGCTTGGCCGCCCATATTATCTCTGGTTATGTGAGTGTGGAGGCAGCGATGAAAAAAGTGATGACAGTAATGCTGTTGGTAATACTTATTGCCGTTACCGGTTGCGGACAGCAGGAGAAATCAAACGAGGAAACCAAACAGCCTTCGGCTTCACAGACAGCCCAGGCACCCACGGGCGTGGATCTTCACACCGCCGCCGCTACGGGGAATCTTGAAGCCATTGATCAGCACATCAAGGCCGGTTCGGCCCTGAACGTAAGGGATCCCGAGGGTGGAGCCTGTCCGCTGAGCACCGCAGCTCTGTTCGGCCAGACCGAAGCAGCGATTGCGCTGATCGAAGCCGGAGCTGATATAAACTGCATTGGCAATGATGGAGCGACTCCGCTTCACGTCGCCGCCTTCTTCTGCCGCGCCGGGATCGTCAAGGCCCTCGTGGACAAGGGCGCTGACAGGACTATCAGAAACAGCTACGGATCTACTCCGCTGGAAGCCGTTTCGGTTCCTTTTGAATCTGTAAAACCGGTCTACGAACACTTCGCAAAGACCCTCGCGCCGATGGGGGTTCAACTGGACCTGGAACGGATTGAAAAGACCCGTCCGGAGATCGCGGTGATGCTGAAGTAGACGGCATGCAGGTGGAAGGCAGGTTGTCAGTATTATCAGGAGCAGCCGCGATCGTGCGGCTGCTCTTCCTTATTGTATTTTTATCCCGAAAAGAAAGCGTGTGACGCGGTTGCTCTTGACCAGCTCGCAGCAGATCACGGAAATCGTGAACGACGCCGCGCATAGCACGAGGAACTCGATGACGGTCCCGAGTCTCATCCGCGTGATGAAATGACCAGCGACCGATATGACGACGAGATGGAAGATGTAGAACGGATAAGAGATCCTGTTGAAACAGCTGAGGAATCTGTTTGTGAACGAGAGCGACCTGCGCGCAATACTGAGGATAGCTATTACCCAGAACCAGGTGTTCAGTCCAGCGACCAGCGAATAGAAAGCGCAGCTCAGGTTATAGGCGGGTGTGGAGAATGCGGGCAGGCGGTACTCCATGTACAGCTTTGCCACCGAAAACAGTATCCCGAGGACAAGCGATAACGCGGCG
>DAOVNN010000170.1 GCA_030630165.1 Candidatus Krumholzibacteriota bacterium | reverse complement strand
GGGAGAATGACGAGATCAGGATCGACGGGGGATACGTCTCGGGCGAGGCCATAGTAGAGGTGATCGGGAGCATGCGCAGCACGAGGTACGAGGATACAGGCGGCTCGGCGAGGCACGACCTTGGAAGATTGAGGTACAGGGATGCCTGGTGGGCCGGCTCCGTAACGAACGATATGAGCTACCGGATCAGCTCCGGGGTCGACAGGAAGCTCGAGAAGGCAGTCGTATATGTCGGGGAGAATCGGGGCGACTACGACGAGGAAGGCAGCGAGGTAGGACAGAACAGGGGCGACTACATGGTCATCTTCCTTCCCGCCGAGGATGCGGTCCCGGTCCGCACGGTCGAGCTCTCATGGCGGCTCAGCATCGGCAGCGGTGTCCGCGGGCTGTCGCTCATGACCTCTCACGATACAGGAACGTGGCAGTGGATCAGAAGGAACATCTCGGTCGACAACTTCTTCTCCGTCGTCGAGAGATCGAGCACCGATGAACTTGCAAGGCTCTACCTTCTGGATCCCTCATTTCTGCAGCGGGACGAGTGGACCATCTACGGCAAGAACAGTTTCAGGAGCGAGTGGGGTTTTCTCGGAGATGTGAAGGGATACAACCTCAGGCTCGTATTCTTCAGGGAGGACGAGGAGGACAACCGCAGCGAGGATGTCTCGGTCGAGAGATACACGAGGGAGATACAGGGAAGGTTCGAGCTGATTCCCGTGAAATCGCTGACCCTGACCTTCCAGGGAGAGACCTCGCTGAGTTCCCGCATGGTAACGGGGGCTGCCGGCCAGATGTACAGGATCGAGAGCATCCAGGGCTCTACTATCCTCGCGTGGAGGCTGAGACCGTCAGTCAAGCTGGCCCTCGAGGGTGGGGCTGAGGAGAGGAAGGACACCGTCTCGAAGGCCGAGCAGATCTCTATATTCGCCGTTCCTTCGTGCGATGCGTCTATAGGAACGAAGATCCATCTGAACGCCCTTCTCAGGTTCACATGGACCGACGAGAAGTCCAGCGAGGGGAAACCCCTCTTTTTCCTCGAGCAGGGGCTCAGGGAGGACTGGAACGTAGTGGGACAGTACAGATTCACGAAGTTCATCAGCTTCGGAATAAATTACAACGGGCACAGGGAAAAGGATTTCACCGGAGAGGTAAGGACAGTCCATGCTTTCAAGCTGGAAAGCCGCGCTTACTTCTAGAGCGGTCCTGACGGCCGCGGTTATCGCCTCGGCGGTCCTCTCCGCCCCGTGGGGAGGTGTGTCCGCCTCAGGTGGCCCGGGCGCTGCTCAGGAGGTCGGGGACAGTCTCACAACGCCGCGTTCATGGATATCGAAGGTTCGCTGGGAGGGGCTGGAGCTGCTCGATGCCGGCGCGCTGGGGCGGGGCAGTTATCTTCACGAGGGCGCCCTGCTGAGCGATTCGCTCGTTAATCTGGAACTCGGGCGGATAGATTCGATATGCTTCTCCGCGGGACTGCTGGGAGCCCGCGCCGCTGTCGATACAGTGATGAAGGGGGAGTCGGTGGAGATCACGATGCTGGTCTCCGAGGGCAGTCCGACACTGACAGGCGAAGTGACGGTGAGCGGATCGGAAGTCATCCCCGGCGAAGAGATCGCTGAAAGGCTCGGCGTCACCCGGGGAACTCCTTTCGATCCTGACGGTCTGGAGAGATCGATGGCCGGCCTTCTCGCCGGACTGAACAGTTCGGGATACCCTTACGCGCAGGTCTGGATGACGGGATTCGAATACGACCCGGAGACGAACACGGTGGATCTGACCTTCGCGGTGTACGGGGGCGAGGAATCGGTCGTGGAGATGATTATCTTCGACGGCCTCACGAAGACAGACACGTCGCTCGCCCTGCAGACGTCAAGGCTCAAGACAGAAGAGAGGTTTAACGAGGATAAGCTGGCGCGCGCGTCGCGTTATCTCTCCGCCTCGGGACTCTTCGGCTCAGTGGGGCAGCCCGAGGTCAGCAGGCTCGGCCCGGGAAGAGTCGATGTGAGGATCCCTGTCGAAGAGACGAAACGGGGCAATTCGATTCAGGGGATATTCGGCTTTGCCAGGAAAGAGACAGAAGGCTACATCACGAACGGATCGGTCGATATCGCCCTGAGGAATATAGGCGGGAGCGGAAGGGACGTCGATTTCAGATGGCTCAACGACGGGTTGAGCTACCAGACACTGCACTTCAGGTACTCGGAGGATTTCTTCTTCGGGCTGCCCCCGGGCCTGGACGCTGAGCTGAGACAGGACGTCTATGATACCCTTTACGATTATACGATGGTCGGCTTCGATATGAGTCTTGGCACCGGTCCCGGCAGCGAGGTCGTCGCTGGATACACCTGGGACAACAACGTCCCGCAGACCGATCTCCTTCTCAACAGGAGCGTGCGCCACCGATTCAGGGCCGGCGTGAGGACGATCTGGCCCGGGCGAGCCCATCTCTCCCTCAAGGTGGAGGGAGCGCTGCGGAAGGAATATGCCTCCGGTCTGACGAATACCGACAGTCAGCTTCTCTACGGTTTCGAAGGAGATGTCGAGATACCGGCCTTCACGGGGCAGTCGTTCTACACGAGGCTCGTATCCGAGGGTGTCTTCTCGAAGAACGCCGTAAAGCCGGCGGAGACCTATCCGCTCGGAGGAGCGAGGAGCCTGAGGGGCTATCGCGAGAATCAGTTCCGCGGCGAGAAGATCGCGTGGGCCAACTTCGAGTACAGGTTCGGCGGGGATTCGAGGATATTCCTCTTCTACGACGCGGGGGCATACTACAGGAAAGACACTGGCTGGCAATTCCTCGACGGACTGGGATTCGGCCTGATGTCCTCTTCGAAGCTCGGTACGGTGGCTCTGAGTTTCGGCATGGGGGAGAGGATCGCCCTCGACGGCATGCTGATCCACATATCTCTTGTCGAGAACTTCTGATCATCCGCAAAATCGGGGTAGCAAGGACACCGTATGTCGATTATAATTGAGTGCCCTTGAATGAAACACGAGAGGAGGCTCCGCTTGACGGAAGTCGAAAAGGCCAGGGCGGGCGAGTTAACACCCGCGCTCAGGGAAGTCGCGCAGTTCGAAGGAATCGATCCCGAAAAGCTCAGGGTCCTTGTCGCCGACGGCAGGGTCGTGATCAACGGTTACGCGCGCGCTCATTGCCGGGTGATAGGGATCGGGGAAGGTCTCAGCACGAAGGTCAATGCCAACATCGGTACGAGTCCCGACCACGACGATCCGGAGATCGAGCTGCAGAAGCTCGACGCCGCGATCGACGCGGGGGCGGACGCGTTGATGGACCTCTCGACCGGCGGAGACATCGACGCCATCAGGCGGTCCATACTCGACAGATGCCCCGTCCCGGTAGGGACGGTCCCGATATACCAGTCCGTAGTCGAGGTGAGCAGGAGGGGCGGAGAGATAGCGGACTGCACGAAGGAGGATTTCCTCGGCGTCATCGAACGCCAGGCGAAAGACGGCGTCGATTTCATGACGATCCATTGCGGCCTCGTCCGGCGCATCGCCGAAGAGATCGCCGGGAGCAGGACGGCGGGGGTCGTCAGCCGGGGTGGCTGCTTCCTTCTCCAGTGGATAGTGAAGAACGAAAAGGAAAACCCGTACTACGAATATTACGATGAGCTCCTCGAGCTCGCGCATCAGTATGACTTCGCGCTGAGTCTCGGGGACGGCCTGCGTCCCGGCGCCATCACCGATTCGACCGACCGGCCCCAGGTCGGAGAGCTGCTTGTCATAGGAGAGCTCGTCGACAGGGCGAGGAAGGCGGGAGTAAGCGTATTCGTCGAGGGACCGGGCCATGTGCCTATCCACGAGATTCCCGCGAACATGATGCTGCAGAAGAAGATCTGCGGCGGAGCGCCTTTCTACGTGCTCGGGCCACTCGTGACAGACGTCGCGCCGGGATACGACCATATAACCGCGGCGATCGGCGGCGCCGTCGCTGCGTGGCACGGTGCCGATTTTCTCTGCTATGTCACACCGGCCGAGCACCTGAGGCTTCCCTCCATCGCCGATGTCCGCGACGGGGTCATCGGCACGAGGATCGCCGCTCACGCGGGCGACATCGCCAAGGGCGTGCGCGGAGCTGATGAGTGGGACAGAAAGATCTCACGCGCGAGAGCGCAGCTCGACTGGGAGACGGCTCTCGATTCGAGCATCGATCCCAAAAAGGCGAGAGAGATGTTCGACGCGAGTCCGGCCGGTTCGGAGGACCTCTGCACGATGTGCGGGGAGTTCTGCGCGATAAGAGGGAACAAGCGCAGCAGGGAATAGCAGGGGCGGAGGAGGACCTCGATGCCCGGCGCAGAGGCATTTCTCGATCTCGTACCCCACAACGACAGGGAATCGCTCAACGAGCCTGGAGCCTCGTCGCGCCTGTGCGGCGCGGTAGCGTCGGGCCCGGTGCCTCCTGCGCTGCTCCTGCGTTTCGCTCGCGAGGCGGGCTTCTCCGGCGTCGATATCCTGCAGCGGGCAGTCAGGACAGCCTCCGGAAAAGATGACCTCTTTGAAGGGGACCGCGAGGAGACCGCTGCCGAAGAGGCGCCGTCTGCCGCACCGCCGAGTGGCGATGTCGATCCCGCCGAACTCGAGAGTTCCATCGACCGCGAAATAGGACTGATACAGGAGGCCCTCGGCGAAAAGCGGGAGGGCCAGGCAGCGATGGCCAGGACAGTCATGACGGCGCTCGCCCGCGATGAGATATCGTTCGTCGAGGCCGGGACCGGAACTGGTAAATCACTCGCCTATCTCGCCGCGTCCGCGATCTTCTCCTCGGCTACGGGTGAACGCGTCGTCATCTCCACACATACGAGAAACCTCCAGCAGCAGCTCCTCGAGAAGGAGCTCCCCGTACTGAGAGCGCTGACCGGGTTCGGCCTGCCCGTTGTGCGGTTGATGGGGAGAGAGAACTATATCTGCTCGCGAAAGCTCGTTTCCAGGGTCGTAAAGCTCGCCGGCGATGATCCGGAAGGGGCGCTTCGGCTCGGTATCGCAGCCGCGCTCTCCTCCGATGGTACGGCCGAATCGATCCCTTCTCAGGCGAGGCCCTTTCCCCTCCGGTCGATCTGCGCGCCTCCCCGATGCCTGATGAAGGCATGTTCGCATGCGGGCGCCTGCCCCCTGCTGCTGGCGAGAAAGAGGGCGTCAGAGGCGGCAATATTATTTGTGAACCACGCCCTGCTGATGACGGACTACAGGCAGGGAGGGACCGTTCTCGGGCCGTACAGCCGCGTGATCTTCGATGAGGCGCACCATCTCGAGAAGTGCGTGATGGATAACCTCTCTATCCGGATATCGGAAAATACACTCGAAAGGATATTCGACCAGATCGAGCCCGTCTCGCCCCTGACGGAGAGATGGAAGATGTTCGCGCTCGAGCTCGGCTCGGCGGGGGAAGGCGGCAGGGACGTCTGGGGCCGGAAGGTGCAGATGCTCGCCGCGAAGAAGTCGGAGCTGGAGGCGACCTATGCGGCGATCTTCTCCACCGCGGCATCGCTTTCGGTCGGTGGTACGGCCGGCACACGGATGCGCTACGGTGATGACATGTTCGTCGAAACCGGGGATACATTTAATCGCTTTTATCATGTTATCAATGACTTACGTGAAATACTCAATCCATTTTATAGTACCAGCGCGCCGAAGTCGATGGCCGTCATGCAGAACGAACTGCGGTTCGTCGATGAGGAACTCGAGGGGCTGGCAGAGTCGGTGAGATATCTACAGGACGGGGGCGACCCGGACGGCGTATTCTGGATCGAATGGACCGGCGGCGGCAGGGTCGCCGCGATCTGCGGCTCGCCGCTCGAGATCGACAGGCGCTTCGCCGACTACCTCGAGGAGCATACCTCGTCCGCCGTCTTCACCTCGGCCACCCTGGCCGAGAACGGATCATTCGACTACGTGATGGAGCGGCTCGGCATAGGCCTGACAGGGAAGGAACCGGTCAACCTCCTGGCCGGTTCGCCGTTCGACTATCAGAGCAATCTCCTCATCATGAGGACCGGGGGGAGCACGAACCCTAACGACGAGTCTTTCGCAGGGCATGTCGGACAGATGATAGCGGGCCTCTCCGAAGCGACTGGTCGGGGAATCATGGCTCTCTTTACCTCATACCGGATGTGTCTGGCGACGAGGGACGAGCTCGAGGATCTCGGATTCGGGGGGGAACTCCTCGTGCAGGGCGGCGGAAGGAGCAGGGAGGAGCTCGCCTCGATATTCAGGACGACACGCGGGGCGGTGCTGCTCGGTGTAGCCTCCTTCTGGGAGGGGGTCGATTTTCCCGGGGGGGAGCTGGAGATCCTCGTCATTCCCAAGCTGCCGTTTCCCGTCCCGTCGGAGCCTGTCATGGAAGCGAGGTCGGAGAGGATGCAGGCCGAAGGGGGAAATCCCTTCACGAGGCTGTCACTTCCCGAGGCGATCCTGAGGCTGAGGCAGGGCGTGGGACGCCTGATC
>DAOVNN010000182.1 GCA_030630165.1 Candidatus Krumholzibacteriota bacterium | reverse complement strand
CCATGGTGGACGCTATTAGAACTGCCTGCGCATAGAAATGGCTCCTCCTAATAAACGCTATCAGGAACTTTATACATGAAAAATGTGTAAGTTATGTGCAATATAAGGAAAGAAATGAAGCATAAGGATCATGCAACATCTTTTCTGTAAAAACGGTTTCCCCCGAGCCACTCGTCTTTCATGTTGAGGTAAGCCCTTCCTGATTCCCACTCCTCGCTTTTCTCTGCCAGTACGGCGCTGACTAGTCGAAGCAACGATGCCTCGTTCGGGAACAACCTGACGACTCTGGTCCTTCGTCTTATCTCCTCATTGAGACGTTCGGCGCAGTTGTTCGTACGAAGCCTGCGGCGATGCTTCTCAGGCAGCTCGAACACGGTAAGCCCCTCGGGGATGTTCTCCTCTGCCCAGCGCGACAGGGCCGGCGCCGATCTTTCGTACCGCTTCACCATTCGCCCCAGCCGTTCCTCGGCCTCGATGCGATCGCCGGCATTGAAGATCCCCCTGATCTCTGCCGCCACGCCGGCTTTCATCTCCTTTTTCGGCACATACGCCTGCGCATTCCTCTGAAGGTGACACTGGCAGCGCTGCCAGAGAGCTCCGGTGAGCCTCGCCTGCATCGCCGCCCGCAGCCCCTTGTGATCATCGCTGGTAACCTCCACGACCCCATGCATCCCTCTTCTCTGCAGGGACTCGATAAACTCCCTCCAATGTACTTCCGCTTCGCTAAGTGAGACGCTGACGCCCAGAACCGACCTCTTTCCGTCTTCCCTTACGCCGATTGCCACCAGAACGGCGCAGTCGATCACGCTCCCGCCGTGCCTGATCTTCTCGTACCTGGCATCGAGGATCAGATACGGGATCTCTCCAATAGGTCTGCCGCGCCATGCCTCAAGCTCCTCATCAAGCAGCTTTGCTGCCCTGGAGACCTGCATGCTGCTCACTTCGAGCCCGCAGAGCTGCCGGGTTATCTCCTTGACCCGCCTGGTAGAGACTCCCTGGACGTACATCTCGGCCACCGCGAGCTTAAGCGCCTGTTCGCTGCGAAGACCCTTCTCCAGTGATTTCGGATAAAACCCGGCCTGTGGGTCCGCAAGATCCCTGACCTGCGGGATCCTCAGCCCCAGTTCGCCGATCCTGCTTCTGACACTCTTGTCCTTGTATCCATTTGCGTAGCCTCGGCGATCCGCTGTCCTCTCGTGCGGCTCAGCTCGCAGAAAATCTGCCCTCTCGAGCTTCATCGCTTCGTTGAAGATAACCTCCATCGCCGTCGCCATACCTTCCAGCCCGTTTTCGATAAGCACTTCCAGAACCTGATCGAATGCTTTATTCTCTCCTCGGTGGGTCATGTCTCGCCTCCTTGTTAAAGTTTTGTACCTTCAACAAGAAAAACGGATGTGACCCGCCACTTTCAAGTCCTAAATCGGACCGCCGCGGCTACCGGATTTCCGGAATTTACAGAAAGTAAGTTACAGGAACGAAAAAGCCCCCGAAGAGGCCATAAATAATAATTGGCTCCCCAAGTAGGACTTGAACCAGATTTATAGAAGAAGAGACAGCACTTCGCCAGTCCTGGTATAAAGCTCTTCCAACAGATTGACCATGCCTGTCCGGGAACCCATATGTCTCGATGAAATACTCATGCTCGCATGGAGGGTTCAATTGCCTGCTTGTCAGCCTCCCCGTTTCTGATATCCTGTGCAAGGAGGCAGAAATTACGGAGGGAAATATGAGATTTACGGAAAAGAGGGCGGCGCATGCCTTACTGCTGATGGCTGCGCTGCTAGCGGTTGCCCCTGGGGCGGGCGCAAAGGAACCATTCACCATAGAAGATTTGTTCAGGCTGCGGCAGGTTTCGTCGCCGGCGATCTCACCGGGGGGTCGGTACGTCGCCTATGTCGTCGAAGAACCGGCCGATACGCTCAAGGGGCAGAGAAGGGGCAATCCCGACATCTGGGTGATCGATCTCGAGGACAGGGACCATCCGAGACCTTTTGCGTTCAGTGATTCACGCGAGACTTCTCCGGCCTGGTCGGTCGGCGACCGTTTTCTCTATTTTCTCTCCGACAGGGGCGATGAGAAGAAGACCCAGGTCTGGAAGATCGCTGTCTCCGGCGGAGAGGCTGAGCGGGTGACATCACTCGAAGGGGGAGTCGCCTCCTTCCTGCTGAGTCCCGATGGATCGAGGATAGCGGTCACTGCCGGCAAGGGAGTATCCGCCGCGGAGAAGAAGGCCCGTTCCGATGGTAAGGACTGGAAGATCGTTGGTGAGGACAGGACCGTTCATCGCCTGTGGATCTTCGGTTCGGAAACAGGGGAGGGCACTCCGGTCACTCCCGAGGGATTTCACGTTTCGTCATTCTGCTGGTCGCCCTCAGGGGACGCACTGGCGATGATCACGGCTGATAATTCGGGCAACAACGAGACTTACTTCAATTCAAGGCTGGAACTGCTCGATCTTTCTGACCTCGGCATCACACTGGTCACGGAAAACGCACGAGGAAATCCCGCCTGGTCGCACGACGGGAAACGGATCGCGTTTACATACAGGCAGCAACTCAAGGGAAATACACTGCCCGCCGGAGTAACAGCCGTGATAAATCCAGACGGCAGCGGCCTGAAGCTCCTCGGCGAGAGGCATGAGGGGACGCTGGTCAACCCCGTCTGGATGCCTGAGGACGACAAGCTTCTCGTTATCAATCTCAACGGGGTTCGCGGAGAGCTTGCCACCGTCTCGGTCGGTGACTCGAAGGTCGGGAAGATCGAGGAACTCGACATCCCCTACCATCTGCGCCGGTCATTCGACATATCTCGTGACGGGTCGAGGATCGTCTTTTTGAGGGGGAGCACTGCGTCGCCTCCCGAGGTCTGGCTCTGGGAGAGGGGTCTTTTCAGCGGCAGCGACCAACTCACCCACGTCCACCGGTGGCTCGAGGAGAAGGAACTTCCCGAGGCGAAGGTGGTCAGGTGGAAGAGCCGCGATGGTACCGAGATAGAGGGCGTACTCTGGCTGCCGCTGGGATTCAGGAAGGACGGGACCTTCCCCGCAGTGGTCAGTGTGCACGGGGGACCGATGTGGGCATGGTGGTACGGGTGGCATGGCAACTGGCACGACTGGGCGATACCTCTCGCTTCGCGTGGCTTCGTCGTCCTGCTTCCCAATCCCAGGGGCAGCATGGGATACGGCCCGGGGTTTGCCAGGGCGAACTTCGACGACTGGGGCGGCGGCGATTACGAGGATGTGATCTCCGGAGCGGACTACCTGGTCAGCGAGGGTTACGCCTCACGCGACAGGCTCGGGATCGGCGGGTGGAGCTACGGGGGATTCATGACCTCGTGGGCCGTGACGAAGACGGCCCGTTTCAAGGCGGCAGTGGCCGGAGCGGCAGTGACGAACCTGTTCAGTTTCCATGGAACTACCGATATTACACCGACATTCCTCGAGGAATACTTCAGGGATATCGCCTATCTCAGGTCCGAGGTATACCGCAGCCACTCTCCGCTCGATCATGTGACGGGCGCGAAAACGCCAACGCTCGTGCTCCACGGCGAAAACGATGTCCGTGTCCCCGTTTCACAGGGTTACGAGTTATACAACGGGCTCAAGCAGTCCGGGGTCGAGGTCGAGATGGTCGTCTATCCCCGAGAAGGGCACTCGCTGAGGGAGATACGCCACCAGATCGATCTTATCGAGCGGATCGTCGGCTGGTTCGAGCTCCATTTGAAATAATCCCGGGATTTACTCCAGTGGATCAATAAAACGGGTTGAGTATTCTCCACTGGAGTTGTAGACTCCGTCTTTTCCGGTAGCAATACACCATAATCAACCACCCCTCGGAGGTCACACATGAGCGGTCTCTTCGGCGTTGTCTCCAGTGAGAGATGCAGCGAATATCTTCTCTATGGAACCGATTACCATTCGCACCTCGGCACCCAGTTCGGCGGCGCGGCGGTTCTCGGTGAAGATTTCGAGAGGCAGATACACAACATCAGCAACAACCAGTTCAAGTCGAAATTCGCCGAGGACCTGCTTGCCATGAAGGGCGGGATGGGAATCGGGGTCATCAGCGCATTCGAAGAGCAGCCGATCTATATTAATTCAAAGTTCGGCCCCTTCTGCATAGTCAGCGACGGCTACCTTGATAATGCCCACAAGCTGACCGAGGAGCTTCTCGCCGAGGGCGTGACATTCAGCGAAGTCGGCGATGGTATCGTCAACTTCACCGAACTGGTGGCGAAGCTGATCACGAAGGGCGACTCGATCCCTGACGGTATCGAGAAGATGTTCGATCGCATCGACGGCTCAATCTGCCTGCTTATCCTTCACGGCGACGGTGTCTATGCCGCTCGTGACAGGCTCGGATATTTCTCTCTGGCTGTCGGCCAGAACAAGGACGGTTGGGCGGTCAGCACGGAGACGACGGCATTTCCCAACCTCGATTTCAAATTGAAGAAATTCCTTCGGCCCGGCGAGGTCATGCTGCTCGGCCCGAATGGACTCAAACAGGAAAAAGAAGGCAACGAGGCTCAGCAGGTCTGCGCCTTTCTCTGGATCTACACCGGATTTCCCGCCTCGTTCTACGAGGGGATCAACGTTGAGACGGTCCGCGAGAGGTCGGGCAGGGCAATGGCCCGCAAGGACAGCGATATCGAGGTCGACGTGGTTGCGGGTATTCCCGACTCTGGAACCTCGCACGCGATAGGCTACGCGATGGAATCGGGGAAGCCCTACAGGCGCCCCCTGGTAAAGTACACTCCGGGCTACGGCCGCAGCTATATCCCGCCATCGCAGGACATACGTGACCATGTCGCGAAGATGAAGCTCGTTCCGAACAAGGCGATCATCGACGGCAACAGGATCATCATCTGCGAGGATTCGATCGTGCGCGGGACGCAGCTTAAGAACTTCACCGTCAAGAAACTCAGGTTGGACGGTGCGAAGGAAATCCACGTGCGGCCGGCATGCCCGCCCCTGATGTTCCCCTGCCGGTTCAATCTCTCGACCCGTGATATCGAAGAGCTCGCCGCCCGCAGGGCGATAAGGGACATAGAGGGCAGCGACATCGATGACATCTCGGAGTATCTCGATCCTTCCACCGAGAAATACGCGAAGATGATCGAATGGATCCGCAAGGACATCGAGGTCGATACGCTTCGCTACCAGACGATAGAGGACATGGTCGAGGCGATCGGATTTCCGAAGGAGAAGCTCTGCCTCTACTGCTGGAACGGCGAGTACCCTGAGCCGGGCACAGGCTGCGCGGGGTGCGGCAAGGAAGAGGTCGGCGCCAAAGCGTAACAATCGGAGCGGCCGGCCTGAAGCGGGATGATCTTATGGCGATACGAGAGATCCTTCAGCTCGGCAATCCAGATCTGTATGATATCTCAGGCGAAATCGAGAAAGATGAGCTCGACCTGATGAGGGACATCGTAACCGATCTTGCGGATACGATGTTCGCTTTTCGCGAGAAGTACGGCGCCGGGCGGGCGATCGCGGCACCCCAGATCGGTGTGCGCAAGCGAATGGTCTACATGAACACCGGTGAGCCGGTCGTTCTGCTGAACCCCGAGATAACGAAGAAGAGCATCGAGATGATGGAGGTCTGGGACGACTGCATGAGCTTTCCCGATCTTCTCGTCAGGGTACGGCGGCACAGATCGATAACGGTCTCTTACAGGGATCTCGAATGGAAAGAGATGGAACTCGTCGCCGAGAATGATCTCGCCGAGCTCCTGCAGCACGAGATCGATCATCTCGACGGGATTCTGGCCATGATGAGAGCTCTGGACGAGCATTCATTCGTCACTAGAAGCGAGAGGTGGCGGGTAAAGGATTCGTGATCCCTATTCCTTGTCCCGTTTCTCGAGCTCGGCGACAAAGGCGGCTACTGCTTCCTCGGCAAGATCGACCAGCAGGACCTTGGTGAGCGATTCCCCGGTATGACTTTCCACTGCCGCGATTACGGCAGCCGCCGATTCCTCGGCCCCGATACCACCATCGACATATCCAAGGCCGGGAACTGCCAGGGTCTCCGCGTCGAGTTCTTCCGCTTTCTTCAGGGCCGCCGACAGGGCCGCGGTCACTGATCCGGCTGTGATCGCGCCGGAGTCGTCCTTCACGGCCGCGTGT
>DAOVNN010000029.1 GCA_030630165.1 Candidatus Krumholzibacteriota bacterium | reverse complement strand
CATGCCTCTCTCTATCAGCCTGTTCAGATGATTGATGACGCGGGCGTCGAACTTGTCGGTCTCAAGTTTGAGCTGTTCCAGTGCGTGCTTGTACGCAAAAGCGGTGCGGGAGGGCCTGTCGCTCGTCATCGCGTCAAAGCTGTCCGCAACAGCGACGATCCTCGCTCCCCGCGATATCTGATCGCCCTTCAGGCCATCCGGGTACCCTCGTCCGTCGAGACGCTCATGATGGTGCCTTACCAGGTCGCAGGCGGCCTCGAGAAATTTCATGTTCTTGATGATGTTGGCGCCGACCTCAGGATGGCTCTTCACGATCTCCCATTCGCCATCAGTCAGTTCACCGGGCTTGTTGAGGATGTCCTCGTATACGCCCAGTTTCCCGATGTCGTGGAGCGCCGCTCCGAAGCTGATAGTCTCCAGCTCCTTCTTGTCCAGCCCCATCTCCTCCGCGATCAGCCTGGCGAACATAGCCACCCTCTCAGTATGGCCCCTCGTATACGAATCTTTCGCCTCTATCGTTGAGACGAGGACCTTGATCGTCGACAGGTAGGTGGACTGCAGCTCCGAATAGAGTCTCGCGTTTTCGAGACCGGTAGCGAACGAACTGCAGATAGACTTGAAGACTTCCCAGTCGTTTGTCGAATAGTCCTGACCGCTTACCTTGCTTCCGAGAAACACTATACCGATCAAGGAAGACTTGACGATCAGGGGATAACTGTAGACGAATCCCAGATCCCGCATAAACTTGATCTCGCTCTTTGCATCATCAGGCACCTTATCGCTTCTCAGGTCGAGTTTTTCCTCGCCCGTGAACAACAGGTGGCTCATCCCGGTTTCCTTCGAGAGCCTCACGGCCCTGAGGACCGAGTCCCTGATGCCTCTTCCGCCAGTGTATGAGAGATGACTCTCCGTCTCGGTCGGCGCGAAGAAAAGACATACGGAGCCTATACCGAGCTGTCCGGCTAACGTAAGGAAGAAGACGTTCATGAGTTCCTCAGGATCGCGCATCCTGTTGAGATCCTGGCTCAGATCGAAGATCGAACGCAGGTCCAGGACCTTCTTTTTCAGTTCCCTGTTGACCCTCTGAAGATCCTCCGTCCCCTTCTGGACCTCATCCTCGAGATACTCGTTCTTCTCCCTGAGATCCCTGCGCCGGTTTGCCTGGGACAGGAAATTGTCGACCTTCGCGATCATCTCCTTGACGGAAAACGGTTTCTTTATATAATCCTGCGCCCCGGATTTGAATCCTTCCAGCATGTTGTCGGGGATGGCATTGGCGGAGATCATGATCACGGGGATATCGTGATTGACATCGCGTGTCCTTATCTCGTCGCATACGGCGAATCCATCCTTCCTCGGAAGGACCACGTCGAGCACTACGAGATCGGGGAGAAATTCGTCGTACTTACGCAGCGCCGACTCGCCGTCCAGAGCATACTCGGTATTGTATCCTCTGCTCCTCAGCGATTCAGTGATTATCTCGACTACGTTGGGATCGTCGTCGACTACGAGAATATTACCACTCAAGGGTATTCACCTCTCAGGTGACAGCGCCTACAGGATGTACCGATTTCGCTATTTCCTTCTCCATGATCGCGGCGAACTTGTTGACGACCTCGCGGTCGTATCTGAGACCGTAATTCTCCTTAAGGGTGTCGAGCGCTTCCCTGGCGGACAGGGCTGGACGATTCGGCCTTTCGTTTATCATGGCCGCATAGCTCTCCACGACTGAGATTATCCTCGCTCCCAGAGGAATTTCCTTCCCCCTGAGACCCCTCGGATAACCCTCTCCGTTGAAACGCTCGTGGTGACTCAACACGACATCGACGACATGGTTGTTGAATTTCATTCGCCTGAGCATCTCTGCTCCGTCTTCGGGATGCCTCTTGATTATCTGCCATTCATCCTTTGACAGCTCGCGCGGGCTCCGAACAATGAGCTCGCTGACCTTTACCATGCCCATGTCCCTGAGCACGGTGCCATATATCAGATCTTTGAAGTTCTCTTCGGGATAATCCATGTTCTTCGCGAGCATGCCCACATAGCGGGACACTATCTCGGAGGTCCCCTTCAACATCGTGTTCTCTTCTATGAGTGATATGAGTGTCTTGACTATTCCGAGCGTCCTCTCGTTCTCCCTTTCGAACATCACGGCGTTACTGTACGCGCCCTTCGCAAGATTGACGAGTATCTTCATAAACTCGAAATCTTCCTTCTGCATCCCCCTGCCGGCGAGCCGTTTACCAAGAAAGATCATGCCGGCCATATCCTCGTCCTGGCTGAAGGGACATACATACTCTATTCCGACCTCACTGAGACTGTTCTTTGTCTTGTCGTTGAGCTCCATACCGGCAATCTCGAACACATCCCTGCCCTGGTTGATCCGCTCTACCTCGTTGTCGCTTAACTCGATTTCGGAAAGTTTCTCCTCGTCAATACCCTTGGCGATAGCTGGAACGAAGACGCCGTCCTTCTTCTCATAGAAGACGGCGGACTCGACACCACCCTGGGCTATCGATGTCAGGAGAAAGATATCGAGCAGTTTCTTGCGTTCCCTGATCGAACTAAAGTCCGCGCTGATGGAGAACAGTGTCTTCAGCTCGAGGATGCGCCTCCTGAGTTTTTTATTGAGTTCCTTGACGTCTTCTGTTTCGACTTCATCGGTGAGGCTGAATGGAGATACCGGGTCGTCGATCCATTCGGGAGGAGATCCGTCCGCCCTGGATTCGAATATATCCGAGATGATCTCTTCCTCGCTGCCCGTGTCCTCGTCAACAACAGCCTGCGGAGCAGCTTCCGTTTTCTCCGCCTCGACCGGCTGATCCTCGCCGGAGTCATACGCCATCAGGATGACACCGTCCTGACCGGCCGCTTCGCTTTCCTCGCTGATTTCCCGGCCTTCGACAGCGGGCTCTTCTTTCTTTTCGGCCACAGCAGTTTCATCAGCCGGGGAAGTATCCGCGGCCTTCTGATCCTTCTTCACCGCAGGAGCGGCGTCTCCGGATACGGCCTCGTCCAGTGTGGAACAAATCCTGATGTTTGTCTCTTCATCCTTCAGAAAATCGAGTACGACACTGCTCGTAACAACGAACGTGACCTCTCCACCCGTCTCCTCCAGGTCCTTCACAAATCCCCGGAGGATCCTCGCCACACCGCCACCTAGAGACGTGAGTCCGGAAAAATCGAACACGACCTTCTTGAACTCTCTCTTGAGGCATTCCTGCGTCAGCTGCTCGATCTTCTCATTTTCATGGAATCCGAGTTTGCCCGAGATCTGGAATCCGGCGCTGTCGGCGACGCCGAACTCGAGTTTTTCGAATCTGGTCCTTGTCATCTGGCAGCTCCCGCCCCGACGCTATTCCGCGGTTAATACAACCTCTTCTTCCTGAGCGAGCCATCTGTCCAGAACGCTCCTCAGAAAGCGCCATTCGCTTCCAACCTTCTTCGCGGGAATCTTCTTTTCCTTCGCGAGACGGCATACAGTCTTGACGTGCATCTTGAGATACTCCGCCGCTTCGACGGATGTCATGACTTCGGTGGCGTCGTCATTGCCGCCGATGATGATGCTGCCGTAGTCCCTGTGGTGCTGTTTAACCATGACAACCTCTCTACGCTTGGTGAACTGGAACCAGCGGCAGAGAACGCCGGAACCGTTTCAGTCTATGATTGCACGCGTTCGAGCACGCGAAAACGTCTACTGATTTACTTCCACAACCTCATCCACCCAGGATCCGGTCCCCCCTTCCTCGTCCTCGAGGCCCTGGACCATGCTGTAACGATCGATCATCAGCTGGAAGTCCAGTACGGGGAACTCCCGTTCTCCTATATGGAGAAGACACCTGGACAGCGACGCCCAGCCGTTCTCCGTTATCTGTTCGATCAGACCCTCGACCTTACGACCGGGGCCCTCGGACAGGATGCCGATCCTCTTCTCGGCCAGTCCGAGTACCACTATGTGGTCACCCTCGGCACAGGCACTAAGCTTGTCGGCCGCAAGTTCATCTATCCTGCAAACAGGGATACGTGAGCCGCCATACGTGACGGACCTGCCTCCCTGGTCGCTGTCGATACGCACATTCGAGAGATCGATCACGCTGTCCACACCGTGTTTCGGGACCGCAAATGTCATGTCAGCCGCATCTATCAGATGATAGTCGGTGATTACCGACGTGCGCGGGAAAGTGAACCTGAACCGGTCCTCGCTACCTTCCCCGGGCTCGACCCAAAGCAGAGCTCCCCATTTCCTGAGTAGCCCTCTGGCCTGAAGCAGGCCGTGGTAATATGCCATGGCATCGTCCCTGTCGATCTCGGAATCACTGAGATAATCACTCCCATCATCGAACACTTTAGCTGTCAGATACGAGCCCTCGCTTGATATATCTATCTTTACACTCACATCTCTTCTATTGCTTCGTTCGCTCATCCTGCATATGTCGAAAACACAGTTCTCGAGAATAATGGCGAGGTCGGTAGCTGCTTTTCTTTCGAGCGAGAAATCACCGGTCCTCGTCCTCAACTCCGTCTTCCAGTTTCTCAACCGGCTGTGGATCCCGATGAAATCCTTCAGGCCGTCCATCACCGTAGAGCTCGAGACCTTGGACCGGAACGTCTTACGGGTATCACCGAGCCTGCTCAGCATGCTTCCCAGCATGGACATAAAGAACTCGCTCTCACCGATAGCCAGTTCGAGATCCCTGACCGCCGCGTCTCCCCTGTTACCATCACTGAGACATTCCTCGAGCCTGTAGTCGATCTTCTTCAGCGAATCCTGAAGTCTCGCTATAGTCGCGAATCCGTCCGTATTTTCGGCGGTGGATTTGCCGTATCCTTGTACATCGTCCTGCCCGGCCGGCTCTTCGCGGGCTTCTTCACAGGCGGGCATCTCGAATAGTGGCTGATCCTCCTCCGTGACATTATTCTCTATCCTTACACCCTGCTCGGAGGGAGCGTCATTTATATTCTCAAACGGTTCGGACAGGACCAGCTCTATCTCCTGCTGAAGCCCTCTGAAATGGGTAAGGTCGATTTCCTCATTCTCGCCGGCAGCGATCTCGGAAACCGCCTGTTCCTCCGTCTCCAGGATCTCTGATACGATCTGTGAGACCTGCTCGTCCCAGGGTCTTCCGGACGCGAGGGATTTCTCCAGGAGATCCCTGAACATAGTCAGCGCCCGGCACCACTCGTCCAGACTGAGCATCCGCGTGCTGCCCTCGAGAAGTCTTCCCGCAAAGCAGGCTTTCTCGACGGGGGTCCTGTCCAGCGGTTGCCCGCAGGCCAGTCCCATCAGATCATTGAGCTTGGCGATGTGGTCGTTGACCTGCTCGCCGAAAAGCTGTCTGTTTTCACTGCTCAACATCACCACGGACATTCACCTCACAGATTCACTTCGGTTTCTTCCATGTACTCTACTGCGCCGAGCTCAAAGAGATCGTATACCGGTTCCTCATCGGTCTCCGGTACGGTCTCCTCAACGAGGCCGGCCGGTTCGTGAGTCTGGGGCTCCTGAACGATCTCGGGCTCAACGGTCGGCAGTTCGTCGACAGGTGCGCTCTCGATCTCAGGCTCCGGCTGCACCTCTACCCGTTCGTCAGCCTTTACCTGCATGTCAGCCCAGTTATCGTCGGCAACCGATTCATCGGCGAATATCTCACCCACGACATCATTGCTCTCTTCCACTGTCTCTTCCGCAGATATGGAAGGCTCTTCCTCGACCTGCTCTACCTCTTCAACAACAGGCTCGTCGGCGGGAACCTCTTCGGGGCCATCCCAGAGTTTTCCATGATCTATGACAAGATCGGAATCATCGATTCCGACCGGTTCATCTTTTGATTCTTCGGATTCAGCGCCGAAATTTACGATCGAACCGTCTGTGGCACGGATACGCTCCTCAGCGGGTTCCTCGTGTCCTGACTGAAGCACATTGCTTATCTCATCGATGTCATTGCCCATGGAGATCATCTTCTGCTGAAGGGCACGGCTGCGCGATTCTATCTTCTCAGATATCTCAATTACTCCGCGTCCAGCTTCAGGGCTTATACCGACAGAGCCGGAGACCGAACCAACAGCCCTGCTGTTGTCGATAATAGTCCTGGCAAGACCCTCGAGCTCTTTTCCGAGCTTACCGAATCTCTCGGCTGACGACCTGACCTTCTCGGCCAGCTGCGCGAGGTCCTTCTCGGTTACCTCACCCCTGGCCGCCATCAACGCCATATTAAGAGCGAGACCGTTGTTTTCCTCAGAAAGACCATGGATCGCCGTTCCTCTCTCCTCGAGGGCAGCGGCGGCTGTCTCCATTGTGGAGACCGCCTCGGAATTAGAACCGGTGTCGATTGTCTCACCGGATCCGCCTGACCCGAGACCATCCGCTACCGCGTTGAGCTGACCCACAGACCTGACTATATCGAGTATGTCCTCATTAACGCCCGCGACGGTTTCAATGACCTTACCGCAGGACAGAGATGCTCTGCCTGCAGCCTGCCTGGAAGCCTCGGACTGTTTATTCACTTCTTCCTTACCACCCGCATTCTCTTCCACCCACACCTGGACCTTCTTCGCGATCGCGACCCACCATTTGCCCTCTGCGAGTGTTTCGTTCATCCCCTTGCCCTGGAGGATGGAATCGATCTCGACCTCCAGGTCGACCGAACGCATCTCTTCTTCGCGGGTTTCCATGCCCTCGGAGATCTCGCGGATCTGGTCACCGTAGTTCCTCAGGACTTCCTGAAGCTCCGGGTACTCGGAAAGTCTCGCGATCTGTGCCGGATTGGTCAGATCATCGATGCTGTCCGCAATGGAGATCATCTTCCGGTAATCCTGGCCGGAATTCAGGTAGTACTTGTATCTGCGCACTGCGGAGGCAATGACGAAGTATGTAAAGAGCGCGATAATCACTACGCCGGCCGCTGCCGGGTATATCTCCCTGAAGAACTGGTACGAATCAACGACCCACTCGTTGACATCGGAGCTGAGCCAGTAGAGGTCGATGCTGTAGACCTTGACCATATAGTAACCGACACCGAAACTGGTCGCGATGAGCATGAGCGCCACCAGGGTACCGATCTTCCATGGAGAGGTAAGTACGGGCTTCCTGTCTCGCTTTCGCTTTCCCACTTCTATCTCCTTCGCACAGATAAAAACTGGCTGTCCGACTCCCGCATCGAGCGCAGTCGTTTTTAAAGTCGTTTCCGTTCCCTCGCCGAATCCGCAAAGATTATGCCAATGCCCGGTTTATGGAAATCCGGCGTATTTACTGGAAATAACTGGGAATAGAAAGGAGGTAAAAAGGACGGAGAGGACCGATTTGCCCGTTTAGAGTGCGATTTGCAAGAAAGCGAAGAACAGCGGTTCGACTATTTTCTCTTCGCTTTCGACGTGATCTGCGAATAGAGACCCGGGGACCTGTCGGCGAACAGGTCGTTCGCGGGGGTGATATGCTTGTCTTGAGCCTCGGCCACATCTATCTCGATCACCTTGAGCGATTCGCTGCGGTCACCGGCCGAGACGAGCACCTCGCCCCCGGGGCTCATTATCTGGCTGCCGCCGGTGAAAGTGAGATTCAGCGTCCCGCGTCTCTCGGTGCCGATCCTGTTGGCCGTAATGCCGAAGACCCGGTTCTCGATACATCTCAGTTTCATCGCCTCCTGCCCCCACGGCAGTACCAGATTCGCCGGATGGGCGATGATCCCCGCCCCTTTAAGAGAGAGACAGCGTGCGACCTCAGGCATGATCCAGTCGAAACAGACCATTATGCCTACCTTCGCCTCCGGTGTGCTGACTACCTTGAGTGCTTTGCCAGGTGTGAAGAAAAGCTTTTCCCGGTCGAACAGATGTACCTTCTGATACACCTCCACCTTGCCCTTCGGATTGATAAACACGGCGGAGTTGTAGACTGACCTCGCCTTTTTCTCGGCCATACCGAATATCAGATGGAGATTGCGCTTCTTGGCGATCTTTTTCATCTCGGAGACCGTATGACTCTTCGTGAGCGGTTCGGCAAGTGAATTGAGCTCCCTCTGATTCTTGAAGAGGTAGCCGGTATTGAACAGTTCGGGCAGAACGATAGTAGCGTCTTCTACCTTTCCGAGAAACGTAACTGCTTTCTTTACATTTGCTTTGACTTCCCCAAACTTGACACGGAGCTGAAGGAATCCTACTCTCATTTACTCCCCCTAGAGGAATGGATTCGACGAAACGAGCCGAAATCACACTTTCGGGGCAGTATATCAGAATATCCCCCAGAATATAAAGATATTTTCCTCGTTTGAGATTTATCTGATTTTTCCATGGCATAGACCTTGCAATTTCGCCGGCCGGCACCGATTCGGAACGATAAGACTGCAACGGAGAGACATCATGGAATCATCAACAGCCTGGAGACCGGTCGGAAAGGGTGGAACCCGTCCGTCACCAGCCTATTACTACATGATGGACAACCTGCTGGACTGCAGGAAAGAGAGCGGCTTCCCGTCGAACAGGGAGTACTTCGATGAGGACGTCAACGTCTACCTCGCCGGACTTCTCACCTCCCATGTCTTCGGGGGATCTGACGGCGCACCGGCTTCAGAGATCTTCACTTACGACATCCCTCTTTTCGAGGCCGCGAGCGGCGTGAACGATCCGCGCGGAAGGTTCACCCTGTACAGGGTCAACGCGGACGATCTTCTCCTCAGACTCGGTGTCTTCGACAATCCCGGCGGCCGCAGACCGGGAGCGGCAGCTTACATGGCCATGACCAGAGAGGCGTGGATCGGCAGGGGCAAGGCATACTACAGGCTGGCATGGGCTTGTGCGGCGGAGACGTTCAGGCGTCCGACCGCGATCGGCGATGTGATGGGAAAACTCTCGAACGGGTTCGAAAGGTATGTCGGGGTCCTCTCGGCGATGAGGTCATCCTGCCTCAACATGATCCCGCATATAAGCGACGGAGAGATGTTCCACCTCGAGCACAGTGTGCTGGCTGAGGAGAGGAAGAAGGAAACCACGGCTCTTTACGACCGGTTCCTCGATGCCTGGTCGGCATACAGCAGATCGGGAGGACTCGAGGACAGGAAAAAACTGGAGGTCGTATCTGACGAGTTGAAGAAGGCCGATCCGTCGTTCTTGTTCGATCCGTTTACCGCGGATATCCGCTAGACACCCTTTATAAAATCACTGCAATATCCGAAGACTTTCCCGGAATCCTCGCCCTTTATGATGACGTGTCCGCCCTTCCCCAGAAGGACGAACTTCGACTTCGGGCTCGAAGCCCTCTTCTGCAGGAACTGGTATCCCCTTGCCGATATGACCGGATCGTCGGCGGCCTGGATAACGAGCATCGGGTTGTCGATCGGTCCTGAACCGAGGTTGGAACGGGTCCTCTCGACCAGGTCGAGCATCATGCTGCGGACAGGCATCGCCTTCCTCGTAAGCCCCGGCAGGAACCGCCTCGCCGCCCAGAACATCGCGAAACGCGTTCCACCTATGGGAAAGAGCCCCGGCGAAAGCAGGATCGTTCCCTTGACGGGGAACTTCTGCATGAGATTCAGCGCGATCGTCCCGCCGAAACTGAATCCCCCCACGAAGGAACCGGGTGAGTAGGCAAGCAGCGTATCCAGAGCGACTTCCGACTGCGCAATGCAGGCGCTCCAGGATCCACCTCCGTTCGTCCCGCGGCTGTTACGCCCCTTCCCTCTGCCCCTGCCGAATACCGCCCTGGTGAACTCGGAGAATCCGGCATCGGAGTAATTCGGATCGAGGGGGAGCCTGATCCCCAGCACGGTGAATCCCTGCCTGAAAAGATTTTCAGCCATCGGCCTCATCTCTTCGGGAGAACCTCCCGCGCCATGGATCAGCAGGCAGCCTGCTGCCTCTTTCTTCTGCAGCATCAGGAAGCTTCTCTGCGGCTCGGGCACTCCGCGGCGTCTCTCGACGAATATCTTGCTGTCGGTCCAGAAGTTGAGCAGGTCCTTCCTGTAGTCAAAGCTCTCAGGATTGAGGCGAACCTTCTCCCTCAGTTCCCATACCGACTGGTTTATCCTCTCGAGCGTCTTGGCCATTATCCGCCTTTCTGTCCGCGGCAGACCTTGATGCACAGGCCGCATATCATCGTGTTGATCTTCTCTGATTTCGAGAAGCGCCTCAACTGCGCGGTGCAGCTGTCGAGGTCGAAATTCTCAGGATCGTCATCGATCGCCCCGACCGGACACATCTTAACGCATGCATGGCATGTTCCGCAATCCCCACCTGCATTATTACCACTCTGAGCCGGAAGTTCCATATCGGTAAGGACCGTGACAAGCCTGACCTGAGAGCCGAATTCCGGGGTGATAAGCAGGTTGTTGCGCCCGATCCAGCCCAGGCCGGCCAGTACGGCTATTTCACGGTGCGACAGGTGGGCTCTGAGCTTATCCCAGTCGAGCAGCTGTGATGCCGGTATCGACAGGGCCGTGAATCCTTCCCGCTGGATCTCCCCGGCGATGAAGAGCGCCGCCTGGTCGAGGGCGATGTTAACCTGCCTGTAATGGTGATTGTAGGTCCAGGTCGGAGCGGTCAGAACGGTCTCGAGTACCGGCCGGGAGAGCCGGATCCCCATCGAGACCGCATAGGGAAGCGATTTCGCGATATCCGCTATCGATTCGTGGAAACGGAGCCTCTGCTCCTCATCGATCAGCGCGGTGCCGAACAGATCGATCCCTCTCTGCCTCGCGGCCGTCTCGAGTATTTCAAGGTTGATATCTGTCTGAAGTGGCTCGCTCAATGATGCCCCCGGTATATACCGCCTGTATCAGGTAGTCTTGTAGTTAGGGGCTTCCTTCGTGATGGTCACGTCGTGCGGATGGCTCTCTCTGAGGCCCGCAGGGGTGATCCTGATGAACCGGGCCTTCTTCTTTAGCTGGTCGATCGTACCGACACCGCAGTAACCCATCCCCGATCTGAGGCCTCCCATGAGCTGGTATACATTGCTCGCGAGGCTTCCCTTGTAGGAGACGCGACCTTCGATTCCTTCGGCCACAAACTTGCGTTCCTCGGTGATGCCTGCCTGGAAATACCTGTCTCCGCTTCCGCTTTTCATCGCGCCGATCGAACCCATGCCGCGGTATATCTTGAAGCTCTTGCCCTGATGGTAGATTATCTCGCCTGGACTCTCCTCCGTGCCGGCAAAAAGGCTTCCTACCATCACGCAGTCGGCTCCCGCCGCTATCGCCTTGGTGATGTCGCCGGAGAACTTGATCCCGCCGTCGGCGATTATCGGAACGCCCGCCTTGGATGCCACCTCCGCACAATCCATGATCGCGGTTATCTGAGGCACACCTATACCGGCGATGACCCTTGTCGTACATATAGCGCCGGGGCCTATCCCGATCTTCACAGCGCTCGCGCCGGCCTTTATCAGGTCCCTCGTCCCTGCAGCCGTGGCTACGTTGCCCGCGATCAGCTGGAGTCCGCGGTACTTCTTGCGGATCTTCCCGACCATCTCCAGGACCGCAACCGAATGCCCGTGAGCCGTATCGACCACGATAACATCCACTCCGGCCTCGACAAGCGCCTTTACACGCCTCATCGCCTCGCCCATCACTCCCACCGCGGCCCCTACGCAGAGCCTGCCGTCTGTATCCTTGCAGGCGTTGGGATAGTCGAGCTTCTTCTGAATGTCCTTGACCGTGATCAGGCCCTTGAGCTTTCCGCTGCTATCGACAACGGGGAGTTTCTCTATCCTGTTCTCGTGGAGGATCCGCTTTGCCTTCTCCATGTTTATGCCCAGGGAGGCCGTTATCGGATTCTTCGTCATCACGTCGCTGACCTTCTGGTCATAGCGGTCGATGAATCTCAGGTCCCTGTTCGTGAGGATCCCTACGAGAACGCCGTTCTTTTTCGTTATTGGAAGTCCGGATATCCTGTACGACCTCATGACCTGCATGGCCTCGCTTACCAGCTGATCGGGAGAGAAGGTAACGGGGTTGGAAATAAGCCCGCTCTCGCTCCTTTTTACGCGGTCCACCTGCTCGGCCTGTTCCTCGATCGAGAAGTTCTTGTGAACGATGCCTATACCGCCCTCACGCGCCAGGGCTATGGCAAGTTCAGCCTCTGTCACCGTATCCATCGCCGCCGAAACAATCGGGATATTCAGAGAGATCTTCTTTGTAAGACGTGTTTTGAGATTTGCTTTCTGTGGATGGATGTGCGACCTGGTCGGGATGAGGAGAACATCGTCGAACGTGAGGCCTTCCTTTACAACCTTGATTTCCTTCAATTACACCGAAGGAGCGCTGCCGCTCCCTCTTCCTCCTCTCGAACCAGGTGTCCGCCTGTCCGTCTATATATTCATATATGAAGGTCCTGTATTGACAGGAACATACCCTCTGCCGCGGGGAGTGTCAAGATTCTTCAGCCCCCTGCCGGGCCGCCTTTTCCGGGTCCGCCCTCGCCCGAGAGGAGCTCGTAGAGCCTGCTGCTGGCCTGGCTGTCCCTGATATCGGTCAGGGGCCTGCGTTCCATCTTCCGGCCCTCGAATATGGCCATGTCGGCGATCCCAGACTCCTCCAGGAGCCTGAAGGCATACCTGAAATCGCGTCCGACGTCGGCCGGCGTATGGGCGTCAGAACCGAGGGTAACCGGGACACCTTCCGCTCCGCAGGCCTCGAGGAGAAGCCTGTCGGGGTATATCGAGCCGGCACCCCTGCGAAGGCCGGCCGTGTTTACCTCGATCGCCATCCCGTGCGCGGCCAGAAGACCGGCGAGTCTCACATAATCCTTCTGCGAACCCGGTCCGGGCTCGAATGTCTCCTTGCGAAGCGCGTCAGCATGGGCAAGTACGTCGAAGAGCCCGCTGCGGATCATATCGGCGAGGATCTCGAAATATCTCGGAAATACTTCCGCCGGATCCTCCGAGTCGTACCTGTGCCTGCCCGCTTTGCTGCTGAAATGCCAGTCGCCGAGGAAATGAAGCGACCCGAGGACATAGTCGAACGGGTATTTCGCCAGCAGTTCCCTCGTCTTCTCCTCCAGGCCCGGAAAATAGTCCGCCTCTATCCCCAGCTTGATACTGATATTGCCGCGATATTTCATCTGGAGATGCTCGATAAGCGCGACGTAGTCCGGAAGCCGGTTCTCCAGCATGGCGTGATAGGGGTCGGGGTCGACGACCTTCGGGAGATGGGCGGAGAAACCGATCTCCAGGAATCCCTTCCCGAGGGCCTCAAGGACATACTCCTCCAGCTCGCCTTCGGCGTGACCGCAGAAATTGCCATGCATGTGATAATCGATCATTGTACTGACAAGATATACCTTTTGCCGACATTCGGCAACAACGGCGGAAAGATTCAGCAGATCCTGGGCAGCAGATCCCCGTAGGGCAGATCGACGACCCTTTCTCCTCCGAATGATGTCTTCATGATCACGCGGCCCTGAGAACCGGCGATCGCCTCGCCGATTATCGCGGCATTCTTTCCCAGTTCGGAGGCGCGCATCGCCTCGAGCACCGCGTCGGCCTCGGCGGGATCGACGACCGCTACGAGCTTCCCCTCGTTCGCTATGTTCAGCGGATCGTATCCCATCAGCTCGCATCCGTTCAGTACCGACCGGGAAACAGGTATGAGTACTTCCTCTACGCGAACGCAGACATTCGAATCGGCTGCGATCTCGTTGAGGACCGCGGCCAGTCCTCCCCTCGTCGCGTCCCGCATCGCCCTGATACCGGCAAATTTCTCGAGCAGCGGCACGGTCAGCCTCGAAAGAGGCGCCGCATCGCTCTTCAGATCGCTTCCGAAATCGATTCCCTCGCGCATACTCAGAATGGCCAGGCCATGATCGCCTATCGTACCGCTGACTATGACCTTGTCCCCCTCCACAGCCGAATCTGACGAGAGGAATACGCCCTTGGGCACGACTCCGATTCCAGCTGTGTTGATGAAGATACCGTGGGCCTTGCCGCGATCGACGACCTTGGTGTCTCCTGTGACCACCGTGACTCCCGCCTCCTGCGCGGCTTTCCTTACCGACGAGGCGATCCTCTCGAGGTCTTCTACAGGAAAGCCTTCCTCGATGATCATAGCGAGCGAGATGAATTTCGGCACGGCGCCGCAGACAGCAAGGTCGTTGACCGTCCCGCAGACTGCGAGGTGGCCGATATCACCGCCGGGAAAGAAGAGCGGATGGACGACGAACGAGTCGGTGGTAAACGCGATCCGCCCTGCCGGCACGTCGAATACGGCGCTGTCCTGCAGCGCACCCTCCTGCCCGCCGACCACGTCTACGAGGAAGGAGACAAGCTCCTTCATCATTATCCCGCCGCCGCCGTGTGCAAGCAGTATCTTGTCGTCATCGAGCCTGCTCATTCCCGT
>DAOVNN010000006.1 GCA_030630165.1 Candidatus Krumholzibacteriota bacterium | reverse complement strand
TTGAACTACCATATCAGATATAGCTGCGAGGATGGCAACGTATCCAATATTCCATAACCAATTTATAGCTGTCAGATTCTTGTAAATACTTAAGTTACGAGTTCACCCTCGATCAACTTCTTAAGACATGCTGACAGTAAATGCACTCTATCATAGTGAGAATCGCTTGTAATTCCAATTCTACATATAAGCAGTTCTAATAAAGTTTACTATGGGGAGCTCAAAGGCCTGTAACCACGAATACTCTGTTATATGAAGTTCGCTTTTCTTCATACATTGAATCAGGTTTTATATGATAAATGAGGGCGTCTTTGATGTAAACGTCAGTTGCTGTTAACTCTTAATGTAAATATAACTACACCAGATTCTAAACCCACAGCAGTGATAGTATATCCTACGGGTATGCTATTTAGTATTTTAATGCTATACCCGATCGTGCCTGTTGTAGCTGCGCTAGATTGACAATATGATGGTTCCGCGCGAAACATATTAAAACGGTTTTTCATAAATTGTCCATCCGGCAGGTAGTCTACAATCGTATTCCCTATATCATTAACGTCGATACAATCATAAGGGTAGGTTCCTTCAGAATGCTCATCACACCACGCTTCAACGGCACGCTGTAATTCAAGACAATCTTCTACAACGAGGACTTCGGTTTCTTCGATGTTATCATACTCAGCAATGATAGAATTTGTTCCATAACCTTTTATAAAATATACATTCAAATAATAGTCATAAGTATAGTCCTCTCTATTCACTATTCTGTGATCTTTGTAATAGCTAATTTCTCCAGATGATGAAGGCATTGAATCTAATGGTTGGTCTTTTAGCCCTGTGAAAGGATTGAGTAGTCTTTCGCCTCCAGGCAGATAATCGGTCAAGACTTTACCCGTAATCGTAGTATCTGAATCCGCATTTACTGGGTATACCCCATAGTTATCAATTGCGAATAATTCAACAGCTTCAAGAAGGGTAATACTGTTGCCTTTTACGATAGCTTCCAATTCCTCGGCCGTTGGAACTTGGCATTCCACAAGCGTGTCTTCCTCGCAACCAATTAGAATAAAGAGCGTTATAGCTATTATGGTAATTATCGTTGGTTTCATTTCGATCCTCCAGAGTCCACTATTCTAGAAATAATTAAACTACGCATAAATAAGGCCATGGAGTATCGATTATGAGCCAATTCTATATATAGGCAGTTCTAATAAAGTTTACTATGGGGAGTCAATTCTATATATGGATCCTTTGAACGGCGCCCCCCCCAGTAGTGATCCGATATCTGCCGGATGCCCTCGCTATCATCCCCGGCAAAGAACTGTGCCCATGAATTCGCGCGTCAGAGAGCTAATCATTGACGCTTGATGAGGCTGTATCATATACTTTCGCCGTTTTACAGTACGCTGGACAGAGGAATGAAGGAAAGATCCATGAAACTGAACAGGACACTGCTTACAACAGGTGTCATCCTGGCGCTGGCATGCGTTTCAGGCTCAGCGGCATCAATGGATATTATGTCAAGGGATCCTTATGCGGGCGCCATAGTGATCGATGCGGCGTCCGGAGATGTGCTTTTCGAGGATAAGCCAGATGCCAGGGCTTACCCGGCAAGCGTCACGAAACTGATGATGCTGCTCCTGATCCTTGATGCGGTCGACGCCGACCATCTGACTCTTCATGACCCGGTCAGGGTGACGGCAAAGTCATCCACGATCGGCGGATCCCAGGTATATCTAAAGGATAATGAAGTGTTTTCCGTCGATGAGATGTTGTATGCGCTGATGGTCCAGTCGGCGAATGACGCGGCTGTGGCGCTCGCGATACATTATATGGGCAGCAAAGAGGTATTCGTAGATCTGATGAACAAGCGCGCGCAGAGGATCGGGATGAAGGATACGGTCTTTCACTCGGTGCACGGTCTCCCCCCGGGCAGGGGGCAGCAACCCGATGTCTCCACTCCGCGTGATATCGCAAAGCTGTGCCGTGAGCTTCTGAAGAAGCCCGATGCGTTGAGATATACATCCACCTGGCGACGTCCCTTCAGGACTGAGGTGGAGGTGCCCTTCCTCTTGGAGAACCACAATACGCTGCTCAAAACGATGGAGGGATGTGACGGGCTCAAGACCGGATTTTTCTGGGCCGCAGGCTTTTCCATCGCAGCGACAGCGGTCGATGAAGATCACAGGGCCATCGCGGTCGTGCTCGGGGCGAAAAGCCAGAGAGTAAGAGATAAAGAGGCGGAAAAGATGCTTAAAGAAGGGCTTAAGAAGCTCGGTTCGAATTCCGCCAGCTCTTCCCCGGCATCTTCGCGGTGAGCGGCCCCTGTCCTTCCTGTTAATTCCATCCTGATAGAAAATTGATGCTTCGTCAGGCGAAAAGCAGGCTGGAAGTTCTAAAGCTGTCCACTATGGGGAGCCAGAAATTATTTATCTTGAATTTCTACTAATGACAAACATTACATTTTCGTCTTCCCAAAAAACATCATTTCTGTCACTAAAATTATTGGCAATGTTTTTTCGAAATTTCATTAGAGCATCATCAAACTCTTCTCCGTCATATAAATCGAAAGTTGAATAGTGATGCTGTATGGCGCGTTTTATGAGCCAATTCGTGCTAGCTTTTCTTTTATATTTAAAATATTCAATAGAATCCATTTTCAATTGCTTTATATGTTCTAAAACCTTTTTAAACTCTTCAAGACAATACAATCGGGTTTCTTTGTCGTGAAACCTTGGGAAATATCTTCCCCATATATTTCTTTTGTTCTGTCTTCTGAGACGAGTGTAAATAAAAAGATATCGGTTGTCTTTCAATGTCCTGGCACTCTCGTTCAGAAAACCTGAAAGATCGAAATGATGCACAGCATTGAAGGTAACTATAAAGTCCAATGAGTTCGATTCTATTTGTAGATTGTTGGCGGGGGATCTTACCACATTAAAATTTTGCAGATCTTTTCCTGCCAGGTTCATTTTAAGCTGTTTCAACATATCTTCATTCTCATCAACACAAGTGAGAATAATGTCATCTCCCACAAAACGGAACAATTCTGCGGCGTATCTCCCGCAACCGCATCCTATGTCGGCTCCCTTCAGAATGCTAAATTCCCGCAATATCTTTCTGATAAAAATAATCGGTGCTATATCCGTCGTCCTTAGATCCTCATAAATCGTAGCAATTCTGGAGAAATGAGAATTCCGGTTTGTTTCGACAAGGCGGGCAAATCCAATATTAATGTTCTCAGGATTATGACGATCTTTTAAATTCTCTTGAAGCCGCTGCATTATTAAACTTCATTCCTTTGTCTATTAGAAATATATATATATTTCCGGCATTGACTAGAGGCTCCACTTTAATGCTTAAAGAATACCGTTTATATACGAATGACTGACTTCGTTACATCGTAGGCAGGGGAATCTTATGTGTAGATGGTTCTAATAGCGTTCAGCACAGGGAGCCAGCTTAGGTTCAATCTTCTCAACGATCACACTGTCGATGTGCTATTTGAAGGCAGGATCGGCCGTCCGCTATACAGGCATAGTCTCCCGAGACGGTTACGCCCCGGGCGAGGTCCGGTGTATCGACAGATCCGGTAATGTGCAGATAATCCCCATAGTCGATGCAATCGCCGTCAATCCCGTCCGGACCGACAGGACTCGAATCATCACTGCACGAAGCCGGCAGAAAACAAACTAGAACCATCCCGAGAAGGACAAGGGACAATCTTGACAATAGCCTGACAACAGGTAACTGATGATCCTCCGAATTATTCATAACAACACCCCTCATTTCGATAAGGCTAACCAGACCCTTTAAACAGAATCCCCTTCCTGAGAATCACAAAGGATGATTACAGTCGTTTTCTCAACTGTAGCTCAAAGTGTAGTGTGTTTTTGGAAAATGCAGGATTTAGTATAACATATTTAATCATACTGTAAAGGGGGCTAGGGCAACGATGCTTAAATGCCGCAACTATACGAAATTAAGAGAATAATTATTTTGTTGTAAGGAATTTATAATATCCAATGCGGGATATTTACATCCAAAGGAAAAGTGACATATGAGCTGATACGGTTCTAAATCTGTTCACTATGGGGAGCCATTTCATATCTTGAGCTCTCGATGACGTCTACTAGAGGGATCCATTAATTATTCTGATTCATCACACTCTTCGTGTTCGCTTTCCTCATTCAACTCCGGCAGAATATTTTTGTCGGCTAATAGCGAATTGTCTTTCAATACAGCTTCCAGGCAAGAGATCGACCAGTTGCCTTCATGCCTGCCGATGCCTTTCATGAACTCCGGAAAATGAACAAATGACACTTTTTCGCCATCAATCTCAGCTGTAAATATTCCGTTGATTACAACAGCTACTGGAAAATGTGTTGATGGCAGGCCGTATTTGCTGATTATCTCAGAATTCGATGGATCGGTGATAAGATAGTAGGAAACCGTATAGGTTTTCTCATATTTTTCGACTACTTTATTGATTTCCGTCAGTACCTGTTGAGAAGGTCTTTTATTCTTATAATAAATATCAACAGTAGCCATTTTGGATTCCTGTCCAAAACCTATTGATGACATCATCAAAACTAAGAGTATTATCCCTGATCTTTTCATCTCAATCCTCCCTTATGCTTCATTTCTTTCCTTATATTGCACATAACTTACACATTTTTCATGTATAAAGTTCCTGATAGCGTCCACTATGGGGAGCCAATTTCATGGGGCAAGAAATGACGCTCCGGTAATTAACGCAATCCCTGCTCTCTATTGACGGTTGGTCTTTGCACATGCGCAAAGACCAACCGGAGGATGAAGAGCCTGGAATTCATGATATAATCGAGTCCTCTAAGTCCAAAGATGGTATGGTGGACAACGATACTGAAGGAGCAATCTGCATGCGGCGAAAACTTTTAAATCCAGGGCTGGGTGCGATCTTTCTCGTGATATCGCTCGCTTTCTGGAGTGAAGCCTTCGCGGAGCCCTCTCTCGACTACACTGTCGCTTTGTCCAAACTTGACTCGAAGCAATTGCATGTCACCCTGACCATCCGGGGGCTGGAGGGCGACGAGTTGATCATCCACGGTGTACCCGCTTACATGGACAATCCCCTTGCCAGACCCCGCCGTCGGGCCGTGCGCAGGCTGATTGCGCGGGATGAGGCCGGAAACGATCTGAGAATATCGAGTAAAAAGGGAAGTTACGGGCAGAGGACCTACCGGGTCTCCCCCGCTGCCGGCACCGTTGTCGTCGATTACGATCTGAACATCGACTTCAAGAATAGCAGGCAGACAAAAGCCTACGCCGTGAAAATTCCTTTCATGGATCGCAGACGGGCATGGCTCTATGGGAATTACGTCTTCTGCTACCCCGTTCTCGATCCGGACGTACCATCGGCCATGCGCATTCCGGCGAACATTCACCTCGATTTCGAACTCCCCGACGATATTCCCCTTTACGGCCTGCCACAGGGTCCGATCCACTTGAGCAACCTCCACGAACTCCTGCCCCTGCAGTTTGGACTGGGCCGTTACTGGACGGAGCAGATCGCGACGGCCGGGAGAAAGGTCCAGCTTATCTACGAGAGCGAGAACGCCTTTGATGACAGCGAGCGCGAAGCCCTTCGCAAGCGTACCGCCCGGATCGTCTCGCGGCTGATCGAATTCTTCGGCGACGCTCCCTTTCCCGAGCAGAACTTCTACTACTTCAGAAAGGATGGAATCGGAGGCCTTGAAGGTGCTTACACCTGTCAGGCCTATGTCCGCCCTGGAGTGGACGTGAGTGATCTGGAGGACCGGAGCGCCCGAGCCTTTATGGTCGTCGCTCTCCACGAATATTTCCACACCTGGAATCCCATCGGGATGTTTGCCCTCGATGATCCCTGGTTCAAGGAGGGCGTCACAAGCTACTACGGAAACGTCCTCAGTATAAACCTGGCACATCTGGAACTCGACGACTACGTCGCCGAATGGGCTTCTTATCCGGACGTACTGGAAAGCGATTCCCTGTTGTCACAGATCCAGCTGACCGATCCGCGCATATGGCACAAGGAGTACGACGGGGAGGATTGGCGGATGCTCACCTACTCTCGCGGGCACGCGGTCGCTCTCTTACTGGATGTAC
The DNA here is from genome assembly GCA_030630165.1 of Candidatus Krumholzibacteriota bacterium. Classification (GTDB taxonomy): domain Bacteria; phylum Krumholzibacteriota; class Krumholzibacteriia; order Krumholzibacteriales; family Krumholzibacteriaceae; genus JAUWCL01. Next base: position 15,530 of record DAOVNN010000006.1, on the reverse strand, counting down.
TGATCCGGGATCGCACCGGGAACAGGCACAGTCTCGATGACGTCATGCGAACCCTGTTCCGGGATTACCGGCACGGAGCATTCACACACGACGAGCTTCTGAAGTCGATCACCTCTGCCACCGGCGTCGATGCTGGTCCCTTCTTCGAGGAATACGTCTCGGGAATCCGCGCGCCGACATTCGAGGAAGTGGAGCGGGCCTTTGAATCAGCCAAGCGCTTCGGCATCTTCGATACCTCCGAAGAGCCTGCCCACCAGTATTGATTCCGGAAACGAGTCATTTCGGATTGAAGCGAACTCGGATGTGGATGCGAATGAATGAGATCTTCGAAGTTCCCGGATCAAACGTTCGGCAAGCGACAAAATAAACGCAGATATCAGATTAATTCCGTCGAGCACCGATTTAATTGGATATATAATATGTATAGGGGATTTGATCCTGAATATCATGATGCCGTCTTTTGTTCGAGTATAGGGTTATCAGGAGGGAAACAGTCCGGGGATATAAAGAAGGAAGGGTGTTGTTATGACTTGCATGGAGAAATTGCTTGATGCTATGGAAGATTGTGGAGAGGCGGCCGCATTCTACAAAAGTCAAACCATCCTGTATGCAAATCGACTTTTCGCAGATCTGTTCGAAAAGGATCCAGATGAATGCCGTGGGTTGCAGATTGTGGAAATATGCCATGAAGAATCTATTGAGATGATTCGCGATTTCATGAGAAGAAGAGCCCATGGTGACGATGATGTTCCGACGACATATCCGGCATCATTCAGAACTGCCCATGATCAAAAACTCAATCTGCGTGTCACTGTCATCAGAACAGAAAATACGGAGGGAGCCTATCTGGCCATTTTCCAGGTAATAGAGTCTGATTAATGAGGTGACTCATATTAAATTTAATAGATAATCGCTCCGTTTCATCAGGAAACGGAGCGATTGTGATAATCAGGAATTACGAATGTAAAATGCTACTTATTCTTTTTACCTTTTTTATGCTTTTTGCCCTTTTCCGCCATCTTCTTGTCCCGGAGCCCGGGAGGAATTTTCTTCTGAGACACGGGAGCCCACAAATATCTCATGTTGTAGCTTACTTCCCATGAGCCTTTGTGCAGGCGATAATATCTGTCCTTGTAGTAATAGTAATCCGGATAACCGACGACGACATACACTCCGATATCCGATTTATATACCAGTTCCCCTCCGTCTTGATGCTTATGTCGATAACCGTGGGCCGGCGCGTGCGGCGGTGGGCCGTTACGGTTTTCTCTGATCTCCGGATCGACTCCATGGGTATACTGGACCGAACCCGAACCCCCACATGAGGAAAGCGCAATACCTGTCGAGATTAAAAGAGCTGCGATAAGATATTTCTTTGTCCTGCTCATAACTGACCTCCTGCTGACAGTCAGGCAACCGATATATACCAGCGCTTTTTGATGAAACCTGGTTATCAGTCACCATTTTCTGCTCAACGAATGGTTGTGTGGTCTGGGATTTTCGCAAGGATTAAGCCAAGTCTGACACCGAATCCGATTCCAGGGATAATCTTCATAAGTCTTACTTTAAAAGGGCTTTAACTCATATCGTCACCTGACCGGCAAGTCCCGGGATGCTCATAATGATTTTGAGTTGATGACGTAGCGCGAGATTTTCCGAGGCTGACGCACAATGCAACCTCAGCTCCTCGATGAAGGAATGAGCTAACAGCGCTTTTGGATTCCGCTTGCGCCTTCTGCCCCGTTCCAGTATCATTACTGCGATGATACGTGTTCGTGATGCGTTCGCTGAGCGCGTGTCGACAGAACCACAGAGGTGGTTCATTTTTTATCGCTGCTATTATTGCGGTCCTTTCTTTTCCACGCGTCCGGCGGGTAGAGATCTGTAAAACGCCGGACTAGGAAGAACATGAAAGAACACGCAAAAGCGCGGCGCGCCAACACTCGCCGTTCGACCCCCAAACCACAGCCCCAGTTTCGAGAAGGTGTATTCAGCGCCTTGATGCCGGAGCTTCAGCAGGCTGTAGCCGCCGAAGGTTACGACACCCCCACGCCGATCCAGGACCAGTGCATTCCGCACCTGCTGGAAGGCCGGGATCTCGTGGGCAGCGCCCAGACCGGCACCGGCAAGACCGCGGCCTTTACACTGCCGCTCCTGCAGCGGCTTTCGCGACACCGCCAGCGACCCCGCAAGGGTACCCCCCGGGCCCTTATCCTCGCCCCTACCCGCGAGCTCGCGGCGCAGATCAGGGAGAGCATACAGACCTATGGACGTTTCCTGCGACTTAGCAATACCGTGATCTACGGCGGGGTGAACCAGATCCATCAGGTCAAGGTCCTGAACCGGGGTGTTGATATCCTCGTGGCCACTCCCGGCCGTCTGCTCGATCTGATACAGCAGGGATTCATCCACCTGAACGAGGTGGAGGTATTTATTCTCGACGAAGGGGACCGGATGCTCGATATGGGGTTCATGCCCGATATCAAACGAGTGGTGTCATTGATTCCCGAGAAGCGCCAGACCCTTTTCTTCTCGGCCACCATGCCCTATAAGATAGAAACACTGGCACGCACCATGGTCAACGATCCTGTGCGAGTAAGCATCGCACCCGACAAACCTACGGTGGATAGTATCGACCAGAAAGTGCTTTTCGTTGGAAAGAAAGACAAGGATGCCCTGCTTGTCGACCTGTTGAGTGACTCACAGATCAGCAAGGCCATAATCTTCACCCAGATGAAGCATGCGGCAAACCGTGTGATGGGGAAATTGTATAATGCGGGCATTAAAGTCGAGGCAATTCACGGCAACAAGAGCCAGGCCGCACGAACCAGGGCGCTGAAAGGGTTCAAACAGAACCGTTTCCGGGTGCTGGTTGCTACCGACGTGGCGGCGCGAGGCCTGGATGTCGACGACATCAGCCACGTGATCAACTACGATCTTCCAGTGGAAGCCGAGACTTACGTGCATCGTATCGGGCGCACAGCCCGGGCGGGAGCGGACGGCAACGCCATTTCGTTCTGCTGCGCCGAGGATCGTGGATATCTGCGTGATATCGAACGTCTGCTTGGCAGACAGGTCCCGACTGAAATGAAGCACGCCTATCATTGCGACAAGGCTCTCCATTCCACCCAGTCCGCCTCGAGGACGTACGGCAGCAACAAGGGCCGGCACCGGCAGAGTGGTCGTGCCCAAGGCAGCTACAACCGCTATCGCAGCCGAAGACGCAAATAGAGCGGGCGATGAGTAACCCCTGCATCGGCAAGCGGGCAAGGGATTTTTACTTTTCGCCAGATGCCTCCATAGCCTGCAACTGTACAGCCTTCTTGTTCAGTAGTTCACGCGAAAGCGCATAGGCGATGTAGTACTTGTAGATGTTCGCCACATACGTCACCGTCTCCTGCCCGACAATTCTCAGTGCGGCATACTCGACGTTCTGAAACCATTTGTTCGGGTCCAGTTCCATCTTTTTCGCCCTGACACGCATCTTCCGCACTTTATTCGGGCCGGCATTATAGGCAGCCCACGTAAAGGCAAACCGATCGACCTCTGTCAATTCGGGATCTGAGAAGTAGTGTTCCCTGAGGTGAGACAAATACTTCACGCCGGCGTGGATGTTGTTTTCAATCTCGGTGACGTCCGGGAAGCCGATGTACCTGGCTGTGCTCGGCAGCAACTGCATGATGCCGACAGCACCCGCCCGGCTCTTGGAGGTGTGATCGAGGCCGGACTCCTGATAAGCCTGGGCTACAATGGCCAGCCAATCGAATCCGTATTGATCACCGTACTCTTTGAAAAACAGCATGAAGCCCTCGAGCTTCTGTCGCTCGAGTTCGTCCATGGGATTCCTGATCCATTTCGTTGTGCCAAAGTATCGGTCAGCAAGCATGTTGCCGAGATAGCTCCGCTTGCGGACCTGAGGAAGAAACTCCTTGAGGCTCGCTTCGAGCTCGGGATTGTTCCTGCGGATCGCCCAGCCGATCTGGCCGCCGGTGCTGATCTGGATGTCCTCACGGATGACGATATCGGGGAATATCTGAGCCCATAGTTCTGCCTTGAAGTCATCGATGAACGTCATGTCCACGACTCCCGCATTGACGAGCTCGATGATATCCTCGCTCAGGAGGTTGGCGTCCGCCTCCACAATGAGAACCGGGGCCATCATTCTGGAGGCGAACTCCTCGTTGAGCTTCTCGAGGTGCTCGACGTAACTGCTTCCCCGAAGAACATAGACCAGGCCGCCCGCCAGGTCGTCAAGGTTCTTGATGCCCTCGACACTCTTGTTCGTCACGAGGACCTCATTGACGGTCCACCGGTGACCGGAGATGAATTTGACCTGTTTTTCGCGCTCCGGGGTAATCGTCAGCAGCGCAGCGACGATATCCCCTTTGCCCTCATTGAGCGCAGGAATGAGCTCACTGAACGGCACGGGCACGTAGGCGACACGCGTCATGAGCTCTCTTCTCGACACACCTTTGTTGAGAGCATTTTCGTAGTGTTGGAGGAGTTCCGCCTGGAGACCCTTGGGCTGACCGTTATAGATAAAGAAGTCCGTCATGCTGAGCGTCACCAAAGCGCGAATGAACTTGCGCTCTTTCATCGCCGAGAGATCTTCAGTCGAATCCAGGGCAACAATATCCGTGAAGACCTTGACGAGCGGGTCATCCTGCTCCTGGGCAGACGTGGCGGTACAGAAACCAAAACAGAAGACGGCGAGAAGAAATGCAATACTCAGATGAGATTTGAATGACAATTAAATCACCGCTTCGTCAGGATTGCATATTCCGTTCGAAATTCTCCGCGGAATAAATCGACTCTATGTTCACGGGTAACCCGCTCGATTTTTCGAGTATACGCTCGAAATCCAGTGAAGTCCAGCCGTTCTTCGCAATGAACTCGACTGCAGCAAAGACATTTCAATGATTTCCCGTTATTTGTGTAAATGCGGATGAAAAGCATGAAATTCATGCTATATTAGTATAGGGGCAGAAAAAGCACTCCAATCTGAACTGAATCAATTTCCCAAGCTGGTGATCTGTAATGAGGGTTTTGGTGGTCCTGATTACGTTACTCGGAGGTTTCTGGGTGATCTGGTGCCCGGCCTTCGGCGGTCAGGTGGACGTGTGCAAGGTTGAGGGTATCATCGGGCCGGTATGCTCGGAGTTCATTGTGGAGGCGATTTGCCAGGCCGCGGCGGACAGCGCGGTGTGTCTGATCATAGAGCTGGACACGCCGGGTGGGCTGGATACTTCGATGCGGGACATTATCAAGGAGCTTATGGCTTCCGAGGTGCCGGTAGTGGTGTACGTCTCCCCGAGTGGATCGCGCGCCGCTTCGGCGGGAGTGTTTGTGACGATGGCGGCACACGTGGCCGCGATGGCGCCGGGAACAAACATAGGGGCCGCGCATCCAGTGGTGTTCGGTGGAGGAAAGATGGACAGTACGATGGTGGAGAAGATCGCCAATGATGCAGCGGCGTACATCAAGACAATTGCGGAAAAGCGGGGGCGAAATGCGGATTGGGCTGAGAAGGCCGTCCGGGAAAGCGTGTCGGCTACTGAAAAGGAAGCATTGGAGCTGGGTGTGATTGATCTGGTGTGTCGGGACGTGCCCGCGCTGTTGGATTCACTGGACGGCCGGCGAGTGTCGCTTCCCTCCGGGGAGCGTGTTCTCCACACCAGTGAGGCCGTGGTAAAAGAGATTTCGATGGGGCTTCGGGAGCGTGTGCTTTCAGCCATAGCGGACCCAAACATCGCGTACATTCTGATGATCCTCGGGATATACGGGCTTATCTTTGAAATGTCGCATCCCGGGGCATATCTCCCGGGCGTGGTCGGAGGCATCTGTTTGATCCTGGCATTCTTTGCCTTTCAGACCCTGTCGGTCAATTATGCCGGGGTGTTGCTGATCCTGTTCGCGGTGATTCTGTTTATAGCCGAGATACTGACTCCAACGTACGGAGTACTGGCCACTGGAGGCGTGATCGCCATGGTGCTCGGATCAACGATGTTGTTCGATGCCTCAGTGCCATTTCTGAAGGTGTCCTGGACGGTAATTCTGCCGGCCGTGATAGCTACGGCTCTCTTTTTCCTGTTCGCGGTAGGGATGGGATTGAAAGTCCAGCGCCGGAAATCTTGCACAGGAATTCCGGACCTGATCGGCCGGGTGGGCGAGGCAAGAACGGACATCGACAAAAAAGGAACGGTGTTCATTTCGGGTGAACACTGGCGCTCCGTCTCAGACGAACCCATCAAGGCGGGAGAGCGCGTGCGTGTCGTGGGTATGGACCATCTGGTAGTAAAGGTGGTCAAAGACAAAGAATAAGGGGGTGATACTTGTGGTAGCGTTGCCTTATACGATAACGCTCATAGTCATCGTGGCGATGATAATCCTGAGCGCGGCCATCCGCGTTTTACGGGAATATGAACGGGGCGTGATCTTCAGGCTGGGAAGGTTGATCGGAGAGAAAGGGCCGGGATTGATCCTGTTGATCCCCATCGTGGATCGGATGGTGCGCATTTCACTTCGGGTGATTGCGATGGATGTGGAGCCTCAGGACGTCATCACGAAGGACAATGTGAGCATTAAAGTGGATGCAGTGCTCTATTTCCGGGTAATGACGGCGGCGGATGCGGTAGTGAAGGTGGAGAACTATCTGTACGCCACGTCTCAGATCGCTCAGACGACCTTGCGAAGTGTGCTGGGCGAACATGACCTGGACTCCCTGCTGGCCGAACGGGAGCAGATCAATCAGCAATTACAGAGTGTCATTGACGAGCGGACCGATCCGTGGGGAATCAAGGTTTCAGCGGTAGAGGTCAAGAACGTGGATCTACCCAAGGAGATGCAGCGCGCTATTGCCCGGCAGGCCGAAGCGGAACGCGAACGGCGGGCCAAGGTGATCCACGCGGAGGGGGAGTTTCAGGCAGCTGAGAAGTTGACCCAGGCCGCCGAGGTGATCGCCCGGGAACCCAATGCGATCCAATTGCGGTACTTACAGACACTCACGGAGATTGCCGTGGGACAAAGCTCCACCATCGTGTTTCCCGTGCCGGTAGATATTGTCAAGACATTCCTTGCGAAGACCGGGGACCTTAAATCAGAGACAGAGGATTAAACAGGAAATGCGAATCGTGGGTCAGCATGGAACACGAAGTCAGATTTGAAAAAGGAATTGTCATTGTCCGGGTCTGGGGCAAGGCTGATCCCGATGGATATGCTGCAACTACGGCTTCTATCGTGTCATTGCCGGACTGGAAGACAGGAACGCCCATTCTGGTCGATTACGAAGACCTGGATCTGACAGAAGCAAGCATCGCGGATGTGAGAGATTTTGCCAGTGCTTCAGCGAGGTTTCGGAAGGAGTTGGGGCATTGCCTCTGTGCAGTAGTCAATTCGAAGCGCCTCGACTTCGGCCTGGCCAGGATGTGGCAGGTCTTCATGAATATGACTTCGGATGTCGAAGTGACGGTGCATTACAACGTTGAAGATGCCATGAGCTGGATAGAAGAAAATATGCGGCATAATTGTTGAATCACGGGATCCAGCTTGCAAATCACTGTACCCCTGACTGCTGCTGCATTATAGTGTTTCCCGTGAGTCCAAGGATCTCGATAAACCTGACGGGCGAAGGCCGAGCCAACAACTCCGGCGTGTCTGCCTGGTGGATCACTCCGGTCGTTTATGTGGTTCTCTTCGTCCTGTGCCTGATCACCTATCACGGCATCACCGACAACTACCTGTTCAACGACGATTTCTCGTGGATGAGCAGGGCGCGCTTCGACATGACTCCGTCGAACCTCTTCACATACCGCGTCGTTAACTTTTTCAGACCGTTGATAAACGTCACCTTCTACGCATTCGAACACCTCGCACCCGGCAACCTGACGCTGCAGTACGCCTTTAATCTCCTGCTGCATTTTATCTGCTCGGTACTGGTCTTTCACCTCTTCATCCGGTTACTGAATGACTGGCGGCAGGCCGCCGCGGGGGCGGCACTGTTCGCCGTCTCGAGCATCCATACCGGCGCCGTCTTCTGGATAAGCGCGAGGACAACGCTGCTGTCCACGGCACTCCTTCTTGGAGCCATCCTGCTGTTGATCACAGGGAAAAAACGCAGGCGATTCACTGTCATCTTGTCGACTGCCCTTTTCATCCTCTCCCTCCTGGCAAAGGAGACAGCGATCGCCGGACTGCCGATACTGTTTCTCATATGGTTCCTGTACCGGGACGAATGGAAGAAGACTGCCGTACTCAAGACCTCGATCATTTCCTGGTCTGTCGTATCAGCCATGTACCTGATCACCAGAAAGCTGGTAATCGGCGAATTCGCACAACACAACTGGGGACCCGGGCTGCATATGCTCCGCAACACTGCGGGCGGCTTCCTCTACCAGCTCCGGCCTTGGCCCTTCTTCTCCCTCTTCTACCACAAGGGCACAGCGCTACAGGAGCCGACACATCCAGTTCTCCCGGAACTTCTCGTTATCGGCGTGCTCGCATTTATCTGGTTCCTCGGCCGGGTGACCGAAAGACGACGTGAGTTCACCCTCGGGTCGCTCTGGGCCCTTGCGGCCCTGGTGCCCGCATCGGCTTTCATGTACAGGTTCTTCTCGACAGTCTCCATCACACAGAACCGGTACTACTATCTCTCGTCGGTCGGGACTTCCCTCCTGTTCGTTCTCGTCCTCGCCCTCCTCTGGAACTCGAGAAAAACGATATTGAGGACCCTGAGCATTGCGGTTCTATGCGTTTTCATCGCCGGCAGCATCGTGCGCGTAGACCGGCTCGAGAAGGTCTGGAGCGATTTTACCGGGATGTACAGAGAATCTGTCAGCTTCATGGTTACGACTATCGAGGAAAACCCGGGATACACCACCGCAGCTCTCGAGAACCCGCCCCTCGCATTCCCGTACGTGGCGGATGCGGTCTCCTTATATAAATCCGACTGGAAGATAAAAAAAGTCGAGGGCGGGGTGCAGCAGGCGCGGCCCTTCGCTCCGTGCGTTTACATAATGTTCAATTACGACGGCGACAGGGTGGAGAGCGTCGACGTACATACACTGGAATGATCATGAGCGAGATAGAAGAGACAAGAATTACCGTGATGAAGGACTGGACCGGCTCGAGGCTCGACAGGTTCGTCAAGGCGGTGCGTCCGGCACTATCCTTCCCCGTCATCCAGACCCTTATAAGGAAGGGCAAGATCCGCCTCAACGGCGAGAAGGCTCCGGGAAGGGCACGGCTCAAGGACGGAGACATCGTCGAGATCCGCCTCCGGAAGGAGAGGCCGGCGGAAGACCTGCCTCAGGTCCCCATCGGCGAAAAGAGGATCGCTGCCAGATTCGGAGATATCGGAAAGGGTATTCCCGTACTTTTCGAGGACGACGACCTCCTCGCGATCGACAAGCCTGCGGGGCTCCCCGTGCAGCCCGGGAACCGCAGCGAGCTCGGATCGCTGCTCGACCTGCTTTGCAGGTACCTACCTCCCGCGGAGCAGGATCCGGACGGACCGCAGCCCTTCGCCGCATCACCCGTTCACAGGCTCGACATCGAGACCTCGGGAGTGCTGATCATAGCGAAGACCCGGCGCGCGGCGAGGGAGATGTCGCGGGCACTCGCTGAGGGAGAGGCGAGAAAGACATACCTCGCCGTCGTGGACGGCATACCCACTTCGCGCAGTGGAACGATAGATATGCCGCTGACTATAGAAAAGGGCGAGTCGTCAAGGGCAGTGCCCGATCGGGCCGGTCAGCCTGCAGTGACCCATTTTTCGGTCATAAGAAAGCTGCCCGGCGGACGCGCCCTGCTCGAGATCAGGATAGAAACGGGCAGAACGCACCAGATAAGGGCCCATATGCAGTCGGTGGGGCATCCAGTGTCGGGCGATCCCGTATACGGCAGCGACCGGGGCGGCGACCGGCAGGGCCGTATGCTCCTGCACGCATGGAAGATCTCACTGCCTCACCCCGTAACGGGAGATACGATCGAGATCATGACTCTTCCCCCGCCTGAATTCGGGCTGTAGTGCCGCGCCTCGTTCTGCTAGAATATCCCCGCTGATTATGAATTAACCGTAATAATGAAGTGAAAGGGATATCATGGAAAAGGCGCTCATGGATTCGGCCCTGATAGCCATAAGGGACTGCCTCAAGGTAGTCGAAGGCGAGAAGCTGCTCGTAGTTACAGATACTGAACTGGTCGGGATCGGAAGGGCTCTCGTCGAGGCGGGGCGCTCCCTCGGCGCGACAAGCGTGATAATGGAGATGCAGCCTCTCAGTCGAAACGGTGAAGAGCCTCCCGAGATGGTATCGGAGGCGATGAAGTTCGCCGACGCCGTCGTCTGCCCCGCTTCGAAATCGCTGACCCACACCGCCGCGCGGCGAAACGCCTGCAAGGCCGGCTCGAGGGTGGCAACAATGCCCGGCATCACGCTCGACACGATGGTCAGGTGCCTCAACGCCGACTACTATGCTATCGCGGACCGGACACGTGAGGTCACGGCTCTTCTCGACAAGGCGAAGGTGGCGCGGGTGACGACAGCTCTTGGTACCGACCTTACGATTCCGATAGACGGCATTAACGCGATATCCTCGACCGGCCTGATCCACGATCCAGGCTCCTTCGGCAACCTGCCATCAGGCGAATCTTACCTGATGCCAGCGGAGGAAAAATCACACGGAGTGTTTATCGTAGACGGTTCGATGGCCGGTATCGGCGACCTCAACGGCAAGACCCCGATCACGATAAAAGTCGAGGGCGGCTACGCGGTCGAGATAACCGGCGGCCCCGAAGCGGACGAGCTCAGATCCAAGCTTGAAGCCGTCGGAAAGAAAGCGTTCCATACCGCCGAACTGGGCGTCGGCACAAACGATGCGGCGAAGATCATCGGCAATATACTGGAGGACGAGAAGGTCCAGGGCACTGTCCACATCGCGCTGGGCAACAACATGTCGATGGGCGGCACCTTCGACGTCCCCATACATCTCGACGGTATAATAAAAGATCCAACTCTTGAATTGGACGGCAAAGTAATTATGGATTCGGGGAAATTGTTGGTGTGATCTGTCAAAGGGCCAGCCATTCCCTCGGAATCCCCGGAGGCACCGAGGGATTCTACGGGAATGACTGGCCTTTCTACATAGCGCGCAGCCTTGCCACCCTCTCCTCTATTGGAGGGTGAGTCGAGAACAAAGACTTAGCTCGCTTTTCAAACGGCTTGATAGGATTGACGATGTAGAGGTGCTGCGTAGCCCTGTTTGCCACCTCGAGAACCTCCTTGTCCCCCGCGATCTTCTCCAGCGCACTTGCCAGACCCTCGGGATAACGTGTCATCAATGCGGCCGAGGCATCGGCGAGGTATTCGCGCTGCCTCGATACGGCCAGCTGGAGCATCTTCGCGAAAATGGGCGCGAGGATAGCGAGCAGAAGCCCGATCAGAATGAGCGGCCCCGAGCCCTTGTTGTTCCCTTTCCTCCTGCCTCCCCTTCCCCATATGACGCTGCGAACGAAAAAATCACTGATAAGGACTATCGAGCCGACCATGATCCCGACCATCATCGAGAAGAGGATATCGCGGTTCTGGACATGCGAAAGCTCGTGGGCCATCACGCCCTGCAGTTCGTCGCGACTGAGCTTTGAAAGCAGTCCAGTCGTAATGGCAACCGATGCATGTTCGGGATCGCGCCCCGTCGCGAAGGCGTTGGGCGCGGTGTCCTCTATTATATAGATAGCCGGCACAGGCACGCCGGCCGCGATCGAGAGTTCATCGATGACATTGAATAGTTGAGGGTGGTCTTTCTTATCGATGCGTTTCGCCCTGCTCATCGCCAGGATCATACCGGCACCGCCGTAGTAGCTTATCAGCCCCGAGATGAGGGCGATTACAAGAGCGAATACTATCCCTCCGTAACCGTATCCCTTTCCCCAGTACTCTCCGATCACGTAACCGAGGAGTACGAGGAAGATCGTGATAACGATCACGAGCAGCCAGGAGTTCCGCTTGTTCTGCGATATCTGGTCGTACATATCGATCAGGAGAAGTCGACCTTGGGCGCCTCGCGCTCTGCCTCTTCCTCGAGCTCGAAGAATTCACGTTCCACGAACCCGAACATGTTGGCGACAATGCTCGAGGGGAAGACTTCGGTCCTCGTATTAAACCTCATCACGGTGTCATTATAGTGCTGTCTCGCGTACGAGATCTTGTTCTCCGTAGAGACGAGCTCCTCCTGAACGGCGAGCATGTTCTGATTCGCCTTCAGGTCGGGGTAGGCCTCAACGACCGCAAACAGTGATTTCAGCGTCTGCGAGAGGAAGTTCTCGGCTTGTGCCTGATCCGCAACTCCTGAGGCGTCTATCGCCTGCTGCCTCGCCTTGGTGACATTCTCGAGGACCTCTCTCTCGTGCTTGAGATAACCCTTGGCCGTCTCCACGAGGTTGGGGATGAGGTCATACCTGCGTTTGAGCTGAACATCGATCTGCGCCCATCCATTATCGCACCTCTTGCGAAGCCGGACGAGCGTGTTGTAAAGGCCGACCGCCCAGAAGACGATCAGAACAACCGCAATTAAAAGTATCCATGACATATTCCTGCACCTCCAAAGTTTCGCGGATTATACCGCCTCACGATCCGGTCGACAATCACTCATTGACCGCTTCCTGCCGTACATAATACCATCCTGCCGCCTGGAATATTCACTGCGAAAGGACAGGTTTTGCGAATAGTGCTGCTTGGCAAACCGGGATCGGGCAAGGGAACGCAGGCCGTAATGCTGTCCGAAAAGACCGGCCTGCCCCATCTGTCCAGCGGAGCTATCCTGCGCGACGAGATCCGCGAGAGGACCCCTTTCGGCCTGCGGATCGAGGAGTACGTGCTTCGGGGAGAGATCGGCCCGCAGGAACTGATCACCGACGTCGTCTTCGGTCATATAGAGAGAAAGAGATACGCCTCAGGGTTCATCCTCGATGGCTTTCCCCGCACCGTATACCAGGCGGAAAAGCTCGATGAACAGTACAGACCCGCCCGGTGTGTTCTCATCGATGTGCCCGACGACCTGATAGTCGACAGGATATCGCAGCGGCTGACATGCGCCGGCTGCGGCGCGATCTACCACAGGGCCTTCCGCCCACCCTCTGCCCCAGGCGTCTGCGACTCGTGCGGAGCAGAACTCAGGCAGCGCTCCGACGACAACGCCGAAGCGATACGCAACAGGCCCGAGATATTCCGTAACGACGTCCAGCCCGTTGTAGACAGGTATCGCGACGCGAACCACCTCATCGCCATTGACGGCACATCTTCCCCCGGAGAAGTATACAAAACGTTGGAAGCCGCAACGATAAGCCGGTAGCTGCAACGGTATGCAATCAGAGAACAGGGCGAAACGCTACACGCACGAGTATGGCATTATGAGAATCAACGGGGCACCATCCAGCCCCGTGATGCCTTTTTCGCAACAAGCCTAATCCCTTATTATAAAACAGATTAACATGCCATAAAATGAACTGCGAATGATTGGCACACAGGTTGCTAAAAGTCCGTCGAGGGACAGTTAGGACTCACTTGAAGAGAAGGAGGTCTCATCATGAGGAAGGTCTTCCTAGTCCTTATGGCATTGTCACTGACCGGGCTTATGGGTGCCTGTTCGGATGACGATTCACCGGTGATCGTTGAGCCGACAGAGTTCGGGATCACCACCGCTGCGATTACTATGGGTTACACCTGTACCCCGTACAACATCCAGCTCGACGCTACCGGCGGTACGGCACCTTACACCTGGGCCCTTGCTGCTGGTTCGAATCTTCCTGCCGGTATAACCCTTTCCGCTGACGGCCGCATCATGGGTCTTCTCGAGGACACGGGTTCGTGGAATTTCAGTGTCGTCGCTACTGACGCCGCCGGAACGCCTCACACCGACCAGGTTGCTTACACTCTCGACGTAGAGGTCCCTGCCAATCCTTCGATCGCTATCTTCTATGATGGCGACGCGACTGTGTGCGGCGGCGAGACGATGGCTTTCATGCCTCTCGACTGCTACGTGTTCATTATGCTCGAGGGTGGAGACCAGGACTGTGCGTTCGCCACTGAGTTCCGTATAACAATGGAAGATCAGAATGGCGAGCCGCTTCAGCTCGGTACCCAGTACACCCGTTCGTATGTCAACTATTCAGACGCAGTAGCGCTGACGATGGGTGACCCGTTCAACGGTGTTGCGGTTTCCTTCAGCAGAGAAATGTACGTCGCGTACGAGGGTGCCATCCATGTTGCCACCTTTGGTCTTCTGCTTCTCGAGGACCTCGACAACCTGGCGTTCAAGGTCGGCCCGAGCCCGGGCACATCGCTGTCACGTCCGATCATTGCTACCTGTGACGAAGATCACAGCGTAGTCGAGGTCACCGGACGCGCTGCGGCCCTGAACTACACGGACTAAAAGGTCGCAAAGATACGATAAAATGCCCCTCGGGAAAAGCGGCTTCGAGTCGCCGATCCCGGGGGGCTTTTTCTATTCATAGTTTATTTAATGCTATTTGAACAAACCCTTGAGCTTGTCCTTCGCGTCATCGAGCAGCTTCTTCCCCGCATTCTCCTTCGCCCTGGACTGATCGAGCCTCACCTTCGGCTGCTTTGCCGTACCCCCGATATCGAGCATCAGGAGAATATTGCCCTTATCATCCTTGAACAGGTCGATTATGCCGGCATACTTCGCCAGGTCCTTCATTTGCGCCTGCTGCAGGGGCGTGATCACGAGTCCCGCCTTGTAGTCGAGCGTACCGTCGAAACCGAACGAGCCGGTGATATCCCAGTCTCCGCTCTTTGACGCGATCCTCCAGACCTCGCTGTCGACCCTTCCCTTCTCGATCACGAATTTCTCTGTCCACTCGTGGAAATCGAACCTGTCTATCGAGGATAAGTTCACGCCGGCCGCCTTGAGGGGAGCCATGAACTGGGTAAGATTAATTGTACCGCTCGTGGATGTCGCCCGGCCCGTTGCGGTCAGGTTCTGCAGGATATCCATACCGGGGCCTGCCATGAAGCGTCCATCGAGCTTCATCGCGAAGGTCCCGCTCACCAGCCTACCCGCGCTGTGGACCCCGGACAGCGCCTTTCCGGCGTCGATCCCGCTGAAATCGATATCTATATCGTTACGGATCTTCGATGGATCGCGAAGATCCGAGACAAGCCTCCCGCTCCCCTTGCCTCCCGCGTATTCAACATTCACGGGGTTTGCCCTGAGAACGCCGTTGCTTATCCTCCCCCGGGCATCAAGCGCGGTCAGCACCGCCCCCTTCGATATAACCGAATCTATCTTCACCGAGATGAATGTCTTCTTGAGCATCAGAAGAGTCATGGGATTGGCGACGAGCGGATCTGCCGACGCTTTTTCCATGGGTGCTCCACCGCCGCCGGAACTCTTGTCGGCCTTGAGTTTCTCCTTATCTGACTGAGCCTCGAATGCCGCGGCATCGAAAGCCCTCCCCTCGACATATATCGACATGTCGGGAGAATTGACCAGTCCGTCCAGAACGGGGCCGAGTGT
>DAOVNN010000327.1 GCA_030630165.1 Candidatus Krumholzibacteriota bacterium | reverse complement strand
TTGAACTGCGCCATCCCGACCTTTATAAGTGTTCCTGTTCCTCTGCTGCCGATCATATGCTGTGAATCCGGAAACCGGACTTATTCCTCTCTCTAAACCGTCACAATATCTTCTATATCAAGCGATTCGGAGACGAGCTTTCTCGGATCGAGACAGATGATCATCCTGTCGCCGACCTGCGCTATCCCCAGGATCGCTTCCTCACATTTGTGATCCGAACTGACGCCCGGCGAGGACTTTATCTCCTCATCCTCGATCTTTACGACGTCACGGACCTCATCTACGACTATCCCGAATCTCCCCTCGCCCGATTCGAGAATGATCACACGCTGCTTCCTGCCGCTGTCCTCTTCCGTCTCCCTCGATCCCAGGACGAGATGTATCCTCAGCACGGGGATAATCTCGCCCCTGAGATTGATGACGCCCTCTACGAGGCCGGCCATCCCGGGAATCGGGCAGGCCTCCATAGGCCTGATGATTTCCTTGACCTTCTCCACAGGGATCCCGTAGTGCTCCCGGCCGAGACGGAATGTGACGAGCTGCGTTATTGTCGTTGGATTCTTGTCGTATCTTTCATTGCTCATCGATCTGCGCTCCTTCCATGGCGGCCGAACGGTCAGTTCGCGTTCACCACTTCGTCGACCTGGTCGATGACGCTTATCTTGAAGCGTCCGACATGCTCGCGAAGCTGAATCGCCATGTCGCTGAGCTTCTGGGCCGAAGAGGCCACGTCTTCCATGCTCGAGGTCATCTGCTCCATCGACGCCGCTGTTTCCTGCGTCGACGAGGCGTTCTTTTCGGCGCTGGACGATATCCCGTCGATTGAATCGATTACGTTCTTCATCCCGCGGCTCAGCTCCTTGGTGGCCGCCGAGATCCGCCTCGCCATATCGCTCGAGCTCTTCAGCACCTCTACGATCTCGTCGAGCGACTCGCCGGTCCTCGTGATGACCTCACGGCCCTCGGTAACCTCTTTCGAGCCGAGCTCGATACTGGAAACCGCTGTCTGCGTGTCTTCCTGCGTCTGCTGGATGAGAGTTGCTATCTCCTCGGCTGCCTTTGCGCTGCCCTCGGCAAGTTTCTTGACCTCGTCGGCTACAACGGCGAACCCGCGGCCGGCCTCGCCGGCCCTGGCGGCCTCGATTGCCGCGTTGAGGGCAAGCATGTTGGTCTGGTCGGCGATGTCGGTAATCACATCGACGATCTCGCCGATCTGGTTCGACCTCTCGCCGAGATGTTTTATGATACTCGCCGATTCATTGGTGACTTCGTAGATCGTATTGATCTTCTCGACGGCCTCCTTGGCGGCTTCCCCGCCCCTGGTAGCCGTCTCCGAGGCATTTGTAGCTGCCGAAGCGGCAAGCTCGGCGCTGTTGGCGACCTGCTTGACCGACCTCTCCATGTTCCTGATCTCCTTGATCGTATCGTCGACCTTGTGAGCCTGCAGGTCGGTCGACTTGGCGATATTCTGCACGGTCAGGGATGTCTCCTCGGTGATCGAGTTCATCTCCTCGGTCGAGGCCGAGAGGCTCTGCGCCGAGAAATTGACCTTGTCCGCTGTGGACCTTATAACGTTAATGATCCCCGCTATATTGGTGAACATGTCGTTAAGAGTCGCGCCGAGCCTTCCCAGCTCGTCGTTCGACTTGATGTCTATCTTGGTCGTTGTGTCTCCGGCATTGCTCGCCAGTATCCTGCTCGCCGAGAGAAGCTGGCGTACGGGTTTCTTGACGACCATATGGACGAGATAGTAGAAAACCCCGAATATACAGAGAAGTGTGCCCGAAATGATGCCGAATATCCTCATCCGAAGGCCACCGGCCTCGTATCTTTCTGCCGGGGCGACGGTGACCCTTATAGAATGGCCCGAGCCGTTCTCGACGGGAGCACTGAAGCTGCCGGCGGAAGCCCATTTTCCAGAGGCTTCACCCTCGACGATCTCCGAGGACGACATCAGTACGGTGTTGTCGCCACTGAGTATCTCGATCTTCTTTACGAATGAATATTCCTTCTGCAGTTCTCCGAGCAGCGCAGCCAGATCCTGCTGGTTCTCGTCGCCCGATATCGATCCTATGGCGGCAGGCATAAACGCCGCCCAGTCGTTGTCCCTCTGCCTGACAGCTTTATCCACGGCGGTGCCGGAGATCTTTATCAGCATTACTGTCGAAAAGGCGCACATGAAAAACGCGATCAGCGCCATCGACGTGAACACCCTGCTGGAAAGAGTCTTGCCTAATCCGATGTCCTTCATCTCAATCCTCCCTCGAATGGTCTTCCTGTACATTTTTCCTGTAGATCTTGCATCTCGGCTCCACCAGCTCGAAAAGATCCTCGAGCGGACCTGTCATTGCCTCGCTCTTGCCGAGAACGAGCAGGCCGCGGTCCTGGAGCGAATCATGGAAATTCGCTATTACTTCATCCCTGACCTCATGCTCGAAATGTATCATCACGTTCCTGCACATGATCAGGTCGAGATGGGAGTACGGCGACGCGGCGAACAGGTCGTGAGACATGAATTTCACGAGGGACCGCAGCCCCGATGTGACCTTCCGCGTCTGTCCTTCCTTCTCGAAATATCCGTCCCTGATATCCTCAGGGAGGGCCTCTATCTTCTCATCGCTGTAAACGCCTTTCCTCGCCGTCCTGCACGAGTCTTCCGAGATATCGGTCCCGAATACCTCTATGTGCGTATTCGGCGAGACGTTTCTTACTGCGCGGTCGATCATCATGGCCATGCTGTAGGCTTCCTCCCCGGTGGAGCATCCCGCGCTCCAGGCCCGGAAGATTCCTTGACCTGCGCCGGTCTTCTCGTCGATAAGCGCTGGAACATATCCACGCTCAAGCGATCTGAAGACGTCGCGGTCCCTGTAGAATTCGGTCACGTGTATCGTGACTATGTCCATCAACTTTTCCATCTCGTCTGGTTCGGCCGTCAGGCGTCCGAGGTACTCTTCGATATCCCCGGAGCCTGTCATCGCCATCCTGTGCAGGACCCTTCTGTTCAGGGTAGTCGCCCTGTAACGCGAAAGATCGACCCCGCACCTGCTCTTGACGAGCCAGGCGAGTTCGCTCAGATCGAGCACATCCGTCTGGTGGGCCATCTGCCTCCCGGACCGGCGGCAACGACCACCGGATCAAGATGAAAATCATCGGGCGGCTCTTGTCACCGGAACGCGAAGTCCCGCAGATTCGTGTCGCCCTGTTGCATTTGCTGTTATGCGTTGTACCGCCCCGAAAAATCGGGGACTGTTGCCGGGAACCGGAACTGCAATTGCCATACCACAAGGAGACGGACAGCGCTTTACAGGACG
>DAOVNN010000293.1 GCA_030630165.1 Candidatus Krumholzibacteriota bacterium | reverse complement strand
CTGGGCCTTCTCTCCGGTAGTCACCAGGCAGACTGCCAACGGGCTCGAGACTGCGATAGCTACATTCATGATCGCGGCCGGGATCCTGTATTACCTTGCCAGGGTAAGGGGAGAGGACGATCCTCCTGCATCCAGGTTCTTTGTGCTCGGCCTTCTGCTTGGAATGGGGATCGTATCGAGGATAGACGGTACTTTTCTCGCCCTGATCCTGGTCCTCGATTACCTGTTCGTTCTGAAGGGTAGAGGTAACACGTCCAGGGTTCTCGTCAAACTGGCGCTTGTACCTGCGGGTGTTCTGATCCTCTACGGGCCATGGGTTCTGTTCAATATCATGGAGAGCGGCAGCATAATCCAGGACAGCGGTAGAGCCACACGCTTCCTGTCCCTCGCATACGCGTCGTATTTCGGCTATGGACCGGAGTCGCTTGCTTTCAAAGGCCCTGACATTTCGTTTTTATGGACGCACCTTGAGCATGCGGTCTCCTCTCTAAAGGTCATTCCGCCGGTGCAGGTCTTCTTCCGTACAGCAGAGAGGCTCGATGTCATCTTCGGCAAAGGCGCCGCGTTCAGGATCATCGGCAACATAGCCGGATTTATCCTGCTCATCTCAGGCGTTACGGCTGTTATCGGCTGGCGCCGGGACGGAAAGCGCTCAAAACGGGGAGAGGTCAATTTTCTCCTCTTTTATTCCGGGCTGCTGATTCTCTCATATTCCTTCTATATCTTCGGTTCCTTCTTCTTCCTGAGGTACTTCTACCCGATCTACATGATCGCCTGTATATATCTCGCTTTCTTTCTGCAGGACGGGTTTGACTGGCTCAAGGAAAGATCTGTCAGTGTAAAAAGGACTGCCGTTGCTGCAGCTGCGGGTTACCTCCTGTTATTCTCGTTCTTTTCCTACTCCCAGGCCTTTCGGTCACATCCTGTCTATCCGTATTACGATATAGCGCAGTGGATAGAGGAGAACACGCAGAAGGATGAGAAACTGGGTGTTTTTCAGTGCGGGACGATAGGCTACCTGTGCGACCGCCAGGTCATCAACCTCGATGGCAAGGTAAACCGGGATGCTTTTTTTGCCCTTAAATCGGGCAAGCTCGATGAATATCTGAAAGATGAAGGGATAGACGTCGTCATAGATCACTCTAAGATACTCGAGCTCTTTCTCGGGATCACACCGGTCAGCATGAAGGATTCATGTACCAGGGTAGCAGTGGGTTCGATGTATCCGCGATGCGGGTGGTACGCGTTCCGATGTGCGCTTCGCGGTACGGAAGGACTGGCGGGGGAGATGTCCTTTCTCGACTCTTCAGGCTCCAAGCGGCAGCTTAACGAGAACGAATAATCTCCCCGGAAAACAATTAGCGGATCAGGAACATCGCGACTACCGCCGTCAGGCCCAGCAGTGCCAGCACTGACACGGATATGATCCCAGCGAGCATGATCGTACGAACAAGCATCAATCTCCTGGCTTCCTTATAGGCACTCATCTTGTCCTCCCATGTAAGTGGAACAGGCGCGTCATCGGGCAGCTTCATATCGGCTGTCTCTTTAGCCATCTCGGCCAGTTCGGGATCTGTCTCCAGGAATTCCCTTACCAGCTGCTTTGTGTCATCACATGCCTCTTCTTCGATATAGAGGGGAAGCAGGTCGATGATCACATTCCTCGTGATTTCCATATCAGTAACCCTCCCTTTTGACCCTGTCGTTCAGAAGTTTCTTGCGTACCCTGTGGACCTTGACCTTCGCCGATGTAAGCGAAAGGCCGAGGATACGTGCGATATCGTTATAAGGAAGTTCATGCTTTACGCGGAGCACAAACGCCGTGCGGTCGCACTCTCGCATTGACTTTAGTATTTGCTCGATCCTGCTCAATTCGTGCCTTGATTCAGTTACCCTGTCTGGCCCCGGAGAAGGGTCGGAGTGATTGTCATCCAGATCAGTCATACGGCTCTCTTTTCGCAATTGCATCAGGTAGAGGTTTCGGGCGATCGATATGAGGTAGGCCTTAAGTGTCGCAGTCCTGATCTCGTCCTTGCGTGTCCAGGCCCGGATGAAGGTCTCGGAGGTGAGATCCTCGGCCTTTGATTCGTCACCTGCAAGCCAGAGAGCGAAGCGGTAGACATCCTGTGAGTATGAATCGTACAGTTCCTGAAAATCCATCATCATCCCTTCTCTGGTGATAATATGCGCAGAGCGGGGAAAAGTTACAGTCAGATATGCATAAAAAAGCCTCCCGGCTATAAAAGCCGGGAGGCATGAAGAGCACAGTTTCTGGAACATGTCTACTGGTCGTCTTCGCAATCAGGGACAACTGTATACCCGCCATCTTCGTCTTCAATGGCGTGAGGATCGGAGTTGTCGTGAGGAACGATTACTTTCGCTTCAACGTTCTCAGAGACACCGTTCTCACCGGAGACCCGGAAGACGATCGTATAGACGCGACCGTTGCCTCCACCCATCCTATCGGCTCGGAGCTTCAGGATGTTGGGGCACTGGACCAGGATATCATCGACGGTCTTCCCGTCGCCGATATGGTCCTCGGGCTCGTCGCTGCTGACCTCGACAACAATAATACTCGAGAGATCTATCGGATTGCCGCACGCGTCCTCCGCCGACTCGATCAGCATATCCACGGTGATCGTTTTGTACTTATGGTTCGGAGGCCAGATCACATACGGGTCCTCTCGCACGACGACCACCGGAGGACGCTGATCGTCGATATAGATCACTGAAGAGCATGTCGTGCTGTCATAGCCGTCACTGACCATGACTTCAGCCATGATCGAGTCCGCGCAGAGGCAGTCTCCCATGACAGTCAGAACGGGCGTGGCCGATGATGCGTCATTGATAGTTACTCCATCGCAGTCGACCGACCAGCTGAACATGAGCGTGTCGCCGTCGGCGTCGCTGGAAGCCGAAGCGTCGAGCGTGACGGTCGCCGTGTCGGAATCAACGGTGAGTGTATATGGCCCGCCCGCGTCGCAGACGGGAGGAGTGTTTAGCCAGGTCACCGTGACGGTGTCGAGAAGCGCCGTTTCCGTTCCCGGATGCACGGCGCTGGCAAGAATCATGTCCGTGCCGGGTCCGCCGTCACCGTTGAAGGTGAATCCCGCGATTCCGCCGGCATCGGTGGTGTCGGAAAGGGATTCGGCCTGGTTCGGCCCGGAGAGGATAAGGAAATCTATCACAAGGCCTTCAACTGGATATTTCTCGGGATCCCAGCCGCGGAAGATGCTGGCGGTCACAATGTGATCCTCACCGAGGAGGCGATCCTGGGACTCGGGCTCAGCATCGAGGTCCACGTGGAGCATGTAGAGGAGGGCCTCGCCGGTAATGGCGCCGATATTCGAAGTGCCTGATCCGAAGAAGCCGCCGGTCGTCGTGGCACAGCTCTCGAGAAGCGTCGCACCGGTCCCGTCCGGAGATACGCCGATAGTCGAGACCATGATACCCAGAGTCAGCAGTTCCTGGCACGCGGCATCCACTGCGGCGGGATCATTCGCCGCGCCGCTGCCGATGAGCAGTATATGCTGATCAGGTGCGGAAGATACACCAAGCACGGCTCCGGCATACTGAAGCGCCCACGTCATGGCAGCGCCGGAACCGCCGACAAGCCTGTCGACGAGCAGGCTGTCCAGGGCGGGGATGACTATATTATTAATGTTATCAACTGTTACCGGGGTGGGAGAGAAAGAGACGGCGATCGTATCCCCGTATACGAGCGCGGAAACAGTAACCATGCCGTTCTGAGGAACGATGAACGGATCAGAAAGATATGTTTCCAGACCGCCGACCATCGAGGCCAGCTCATCCGCTGAGCTGCT